>JBDTMD010000375.1:0-3125 GCA_039934435.1 Burkholderiales bacterium | reverse complement strand
CGTTTTTCTGCACCGCCCGCAGCAATGGCGAGCGACCGTCAATGTCGGCGAAATCGACGGCGGCGCCGGCGCCCAGGAGCAACGCCAGACCCTCGTGATCGGATCGTTCGACGGCAAACGAAACAGGCCGGCGCCCGCGCCGGTCGGCGGCATCGACATTGGCTGCGCGCGCAATGAGCAGACGCAGCGCGCCGCCATTGCCGCCCGCGGCGGCGGCCAGCAGCGCGGTGTCGCTCGCGCTGTCGCGGGCATCGACGTCGCGCACCAGGCCGGCGCCCAGCAAGGTCTCGAACGCCCTGGCCAGTGCCGGATGGCGAGCGCAGGCGACAAAGGCGTCCTCCGGCCCGAGGTAGGACTGCTGGACCATGCGCCGCAATTCTTCCCGGGTGCGATTCGCGTCGCTCTTGCGCGACCATTCCAGGTACTGCGCCATGGCGCGCACGCGCTTGAATTCCAGGCTCTGTCTGGCCCGCCGGCTTGCGCCCGCCGCCTGCAACGCGCCCCCTACGTCGCCCAAATCGAACAGACGGATCTCAGCGCGCCGGATAATGGCCGGCAGATTATCGGGTTGAGCTGCGAGCGCCAGCGCCAGCGCCCGGTCCGCTTCCTCGAACTTGCCGAGGCGCGCCGCCAGCTCGGCCTGCGCGGCGTACAGCCACGAGCGATCTTCGTCCGGCAGGTCCCGCGCCCCGGCCGCCTGCTCGAGCATCGCGCGTGCGCGGGCCGCGTCGCCTTCGGCCTCGGCGATGCGCGCCCGCAACTCGCTTAGCGCCGGGGACGCGACGCCGAGCGAGCGCGCAATCTCGGCCGCGCGCAAGGCGCAAGGCGCGCATCCCTGCAGCAGGTCGGCGCGCCCAAGCGTCACGTAGGCTTCGGGCAGGACCGGTCGGATGTGCGTCGCCCGCTCGGCCCCGTCGTGGATCTCCTGCAGCGCTTCGTCCTTGTCCATGCCGAGTTCGAGCTTGCGCATCCGAAGCTCGGCGAAGCCGATGTAGGCGTAGGCGCCCTGCGGGAAATAGCGCTGCAAGGTTCTGAAGATGAATTCGGCCTGGGGAAGTCGGTGATCGTGGGCGCTGGAGCGCCGGATCATCTGCATGCCGAGCGCGAAGCAGGTCGCAGCGTGGGTGGGATTCGCGCGCAATGCCTCCTCAACGCCGGATTCGCTGAAGGCATTGCAGGGCGGGGGCTGTGATTGCGCATAGCCGGACTGCGCCGCAAAAAGGCATGCTGAGGCGAGCAAGCCGCCCGAAATCCTCATCCCGTGCTCCGCTAGAAACCCGCGGGCTTCGGCGTCTTGCGACGCGCGTCCGTCAGCATGGCGACAATCGCGTCGCTGGCCTGCGCCATCGCCTGCTCCGCCGCCTTGAATTTCGACTGCGCGTTGGCCGGCGCCGCGAAGGCCTCTTTCACGTTGTTGATGGACGACACGACGTCGACGCCTCCCGCCTTCACCCAGGGATTGGCCCCCGCGTCGAGCAGCAGCCTGACGACCCTGACACCGTCGGCGTGCGCCGAGCGGGCCGCCAGCGCGAGGATCGGGTCGCCGTGCTCACCGCTGAGCCGGGAATTGGGGTCGGCATCGTATCGCCCGAGTAGCAGCGCCACCGCCGCAGGATTCGTATTCAGTACGGCGATCGACACCAGAGGAGCGCCGCGGCTGGTGACGGCATTGGCGTCGCCGCCGTTTGCCAGGAGGAGCTCCAGCACCTTCGCGTCGTCGCGCTTCGCGTCGACGATCGCGTACTCGACGATCAGGTTGCCGTACTTGTCCTGCATGTTGATGCGCGCTCCATGCTCGACCAGGAACCGGACCATGTCCAGGTTCTGAAAGCGCACCGCGTAGTACAGCGCGCTGCCGCCGAATTTGCGCTCGACCGCGTTGACATTGGCGCCCGCGGCCACCAGCGCCTTGGCGACGTCCAGGTGATTGCCGCGCACGGACGAAATCAAGGCGTTCTCCGGCCGGCACTCGCAATTCTCGGCGAACGCGTCGACGTCCTTGACCATCTTCAGCCTCAGCATGGCCAGGGTCGCGTATGGCGTGCCGTCGACCGAGGGATTGAGGGCGAAGGCATCCTCCTTGCGGATTCCGGTCACGGCCGTGATCTTGTCCGGATCCCAGGGCTTTTCCTTCGCGTCGCGGAATTTCTCCGGATGCAGCACCGACTGGCCCCACTTGTAGAACTGCAACAGGCCGAACGCCTCGCGGTCCAGGGCATCGCCACCTCTGCTCATGGCCGGCGTCAGGTAGGCGATCGCGCGGTCGTAATGCTCGGTATGCAGCATCAGAAGCCGTGCCGCTTCGTAAGCGACCAGGGCCGGCTCGCCGCCCAGTTCCGTGAACTTGTCGTAGGCGGCGATAGTCTTGTCGACGTCGACAGGCTCGCGCTTTCGCAGCATGTCCGCGAGGTGGTAGTACGTATTGGCCTTGCGCCGCCTGTTAGCGTAGTGGTCGATCGCCTTGCGGTACCAGCTTTCAGCTTCGTCAAAGTGCTCGTTGTGCCGCGCCACGCTAGCCATCTGAAACATCGCTTCCGGCTTGTCCGGCGCCAGGCGCAGGGCGCGCTCGACCGCCCGCGCAGCCGGGTCGACCTGCTCCTGGTGAAGCAGAATCTTCGAGTAGATGACCTGCGCATCCGCGTTGTCGGGGTCGAGCTTGACCGCCCGGTCAGCGATCTCCAGCACTTCGCCGGGATTGGACTGCCTGAAGCCGAGCAGGCGGTATTTGAGCTCGGCGAAGGCCGCCGTGGCGTGGGCGCTCTTCGGATTGCGCTCCGCAATCCCGCTGAGGATGCCGAAGGCGCGCTGCAACTCGTCGCCGCTGCCCGTCCCGACCTGAATCAGGTCGGTGGCTTCCTGGTACTTTGGCCGGTCCGCGGCAATGAGCTCGACGCTCGCAGCATCAACCGCCGCGGGTATGAACAACGCGCAGGCAAGGGCAACGCTGCCGCGAAGGATCAGGTTCATTGGCAAACCCCCATTCCGGGCCGGGACACTATTCATCTACATCATACAGACGCGGGGCGCAGCAATTAAAATTGCCCCGTGAAGCAGGAACAGATCCCCGCCGACGCCATCGTCATTCGCGGCGCGCGCCAGAACAATCTCAAGAACCTGACGCTGGA
>JBDTMD010000374.1:0-3142 GCA_039934435.1 Burkholderiales bacterium | reverse complement strand
CGCGCGGCAGGCCGTAGATGCCGCCCTGCGCTTTGCCGACTTCCTCGGCGATGTCGCTCACGTCAACCGCGCCCGCGGCATAGAGTTGCGGATTGTTGTTCAGCAGCATGATGATGTCGGGTCCGCTGCCCGACTGGATCGCCGCGGTGGCCCGCGCCGGGATGTCGTTGGCATTGACCGTCTCGACGTTGAGCGTGATGCCGAGCGCCTTCTTCACTTCGGGCACATAGACTTCGCGCAGCACCTTGTCGGCGGCCGGGACGAAATCGTTCCAGCGCAGGATGTGAACCGTGTTGGCCTGCGCGAATGCCGGCGCGCGATGCGCGGCAAGAATTCCTGCGAGTCCGGTCGCCGCGAAACCCGCACTCGTGGCCTTCAGAAACTTTCTGCGTTTCATTTCAACTTCCTCCTGGGTGGACGCGCTGCGGCGGTCGCCGCCGAATTGAACCAATCTGCCTTTACGTTCGCTCAATGTCAATTGCTGCCGCCTGCCGCGCACCGGCTATTGCTATGCAGCATCCGCGATTTTCAGATTGCCGGGATCAATGAATCAAACTACAAGCCGGCCGCCGTCGACCAGCAGGGCCGCGCCGGTGACCTAGCTCGCCTCTTCGGGGGCGAGCCAGGGAATCGGGTACGCCAATGATCACGTCGCGCACTTCGGCGCCGGGCAGGTGGTCGCGGCTATCAGCACAGACCGACGCGATGGCCGTCGCGTCTCGGTCCGCCAGAAGCACCCGAGCGCCTTCCTCGCAGAACAGGCGCGCGGTGGCAGCGCCGATTCCGCCCGCACCGCCACTGGCGACCGCCGCCTTTCCCTCCAGCCGACCCACGCCGATCTCCTCCGTTGCTCTGGTGCGCGGCGCGCTAGGCTATCACTCATGCCCATCGGCGCCGATCGCTTGACCGCATTGCTCTGCCAACTTAACCTCCCGGCGAGGTCGAAGCTAACTCCGCTCGAAGGTCGGGCCCGATTAATCATCGCAGGTTCAGCCATGATTCCGGCTGCAAAGGGGTGACATGAATCAGCTGGATCTCAAAGGCCGCACCGCGGTAGTCACCGGCGGACTGATCGGCATCGGCGCCGCGATCGTGAAGCGGCTCGAAGCTTCGGGCGCCAAGGTGCGCATCTGGGACGTCGGCGACAAGGCGAACCCGGTGGACGTTACCGACCAGAAGGCGATCGAGCGCGCCGCCGCCAAGGCCGTGTCCGATCTCGGGCGCATCGACATCCTCGTCAACAACGCCGGCATCGCGGGCCCCACCGTTCCGGTGGTGGAGTACCCGGTCGACGAGTGGAAGCGCGTGATCGACATCGACTTGAACGGCCCATTCCTGTGCTGCCGAGCCGTGGTGCCGCACATGGTCAAGGCGAAGTACGGGCGCATCGTCAACATCGCCTCCATTGCCGGCAAGGAAGGCAACCCCAACGCCGCCGCGTATGCCGCCGCCAAGGGCGGCGTCATCGCCTTCACCAAGGCCCTGGGCAAGGAGCTCGCCAAGACCGGCGTGCTCGTCAACTGCATCACGCCGGCGGCGGCGCAGACCGCGATCCTCGACCAGGTAACACCCGAGTTCGCGCAATTCATGCTCTCCAAGATCCCGATGGGCCGTTTCGTCACGGTGGACGAGATCGCTGCGATGGCGGCCTGGCTGGCGACCGAGGACTGCTCGTTCACGACCGGCGGCGTGTTCGACATTTCCGGCGGCCGGGCGACCTACTGACATGGCCAAGAAGAAAGTCATTCCGCTTCGCAGCGTGCAGTGGTTCGGCCGCCAGGACATCTACGGCTTCATCTACCGCAGCTGGACCAAGAACCGCGGCATCCCGCAGGACCAGTTCGACGGCCGCCCCGTCATCGGCATCTGCAACACCTATTCAGAGCTCGTGCCCTGCAATTCGCACTTCCGCATCATCGCCGAGCACGTGAAGGCGGGCGTCCTGGAGGCAGGAGGGTTCCCGCTCGAATTTCCGGTGATGTCGCTCGGTGAGACGCTCCTTCGGCCGACGGCGATGCTCTACCGCAATCTCGCCAGCATGGACGTCGAGGAATCGATCCGCGCCAACCCGCTCGACGGCGTGGTGCTGCTGGTGGGCTGCGACAAGACCACGCCCTCGCTCCTGATGGGCGCCGCCAGCGTCGACCTGCCCACGGTGGCGGTTTCCGGCGGGCCGATGCTCTCGGGCAAATACCGCGGCACCGATATCGGCTCGGGCACCAATACCTGGTCGATGTCCGAGGAACTTCGCGCCGGCAAGATCACGCTCGAGGAATTCCACGAAGCCGAGTCCTGCATGCATCGCTCACACGGGCATTGCATGACGATGGGCACCGCCTCGACGATGGCCTCGATGGTCGAGTCCCTCGGCGTCGGCATGCCCGGCAACGCGGCGATACCCGCCGTCGATGCGCGGCGTAACGTGCTCGCGCGCATGGCCGGCCGGCGCGCCGTGGAGATGGTGAAGGAAAATCTTCAGATGTCGAAGATTCTCACCAGGCAGGCCTTCGAGAACGCGATCCGCGTCAACGCCGCCATCGGCGGCTCGACCAACGCCGTCATCCACCTCATCGCCATCGCACGGCGCATCGGCATCGACCTCAAGCTCGCCGACTGGGACCGGCTCGGACGCGGCGTGCACACGCTCGTCAACCTGATGCCCTCGGGCAAGTACCTGATGGAGGATTTCTACTACGCGGGCGGCTTGCCGGCGGTGATCCGGGAACTTGGCGAGAACGGCAAGCTGCACAAGGGCTCACTCACCATCAACGGCCGCTCCCTGTGGGAGAACAACAAGGACGCGCCGTGCTGGAACCGCGACGTCATCCATACCTTCAAGAAACCGTTCAAGAAGGACACCGGGATCGCGGTGCTGCGCGGCAACCTCTGCCCCGACGGCGCCATCATCAAGCCTTCGGCGGCGACGCCGAAGCTGCTCAAGCACCGCGGCCGCGCCGTGGTGTTCGAGAACATCGAGGATTTCCACAAAAAGATCGACGATCCGGCCCTCGACATCGACGCGAAGTGCATCATGGTGCTGAAGAACTGCGGCCCGAAGGGCTACCCGGGGATGGCCGAGGTCGGCAACATGCCGCTCGCGCCGAAGCTCCTGAAGAAGGGCATCACCGACATGGTGCGCATT
>JBDTMD010000373.1:0-3161 GCA_039934435.1 Burkholderiales bacterium | reverse complement strand
CGTGCCGTCGCGCTGGGGCACGCAGACGCCGTTCACCAACCTGACCTTCGACTGGACCTGCCCCGAGGACCTCAAGGCGCAGGTGCCGGTGATCGGCGGCGAGGAAATGCCGTTCACCTACGGCGAGCTCGCCCCCGAGATGCAGATGATCAACCGCGCCTACATCGAGGTGATGACGGCGGGCGACGCCAAGGGCCGCGTGTTCACCTTCCCGATTCCGACCTACAACATCACCAAGGACTTCGACTGGGACGGCCCGCTCAGCAGCGAGCTGTTTGCCATGACGGCGAAGTACGGACTGCCGTACTTCCAGAACTTCATCAACTCGGACCTCGAACCGAACATGGTGCGCTCGATGTGCTGCCGGCTGCAGCTGGATCTCCGCGAGCTGCTCAAACGCGGCAACGGCCTGTTCGGCTCGGCCGAGCAGACCGGCTCGGTGGGCGTGGTGACGCTCAACTGCGCGCGCCTCGGCTACCGGCACCGCGGCGACGAGACGGCGCTCATCGCGCGCGTCGACGAGCTGCTCGAGATCGGCCGCGCGAGCCTCGAAATCAAGCGCAAGGTGATCCAGCGCCACATGGACGCGGGGCTGTTCCCGTACACCAAGCGCTACCTCGGCACGCTGCGCAACCACTTCTCCACGCTCGGCGTCAATGGGCTGAACGAGATGATCCGCAATTTCACCGGCGGCGCGCTCGACATCACCAGCGAATGGGGGCACGCGTTCGCCTGCCGTGTGCTGGATCACGTGCGCGCGCGCATGGTGGAGTTCCAGGAGCAGACCGGGCACCTGTACAACCTGGAGGCGACGCCGGCCGAGGGCACCACCTACCGCTTCGCCAAGGAGGACCGCAAGCGCTACCCCGGCATCCTGCAGGCGGGGACCGCGGAGCTGCCCTACTACACCAACTCCTCCCAATTGCCCGTGGGCTTCACCGACGATCCGTTCGAGGCGCTCGAGCGCCAGGAGGAACTGCAGGCGAAGTACACCGGCGGCACGGTGCTGCACCTGTACATGACCGAGCGCGTGAGCTCGCCCGAAGCCTGCAAGCATCTCGTGCGCCGCGCGCTATCGCGCTTTCGACTGCCGTACCTCACGGTGACGCCGACGTTCTCCATCTGCCCGGCGCACGGCTACCTCGCCGGCGAGCACGCGACCTGCCCGCAGTGCGCGGCCGCGTGCGAAGTGTGGACGCGCGTCATGGGCTATCACCGCCCGGTGTCCTCGTTCAACAAGGGCAAGCAGGGCGAGTTTCAGGAGCGGCGCTTTTTCGAGGAGGACAAGTGCTCCGCGTCGGCGGCCTGACGCGACTCTCGGCGAGCGACTACCCGGGAAAACTCGCCGCGGTGGTGTTCTGCCAGGGCTGCGCCTGGCGCTGCGGCTATTGCCACAACCCCGAGCTGCAGCCGGCGCGCGCGGCGCACGAGGTGCCCTGGGCCGCGGTGATTGCGTTTCTCGAGCGGCGCCGCGGCCTGCTCGACGCGGTGGTGTTCAGTGGCGGCGAGCCCACGCAGCAGCCGGACCTCGCCGCGGCGATGCGCGAGGTGAAGGCGATGGGCTTCCTCGTCGGCCTGCACACCGCCGGCATCGTGCCGCGGCGGCTCGCGGCGGTCTTACCCCTCGTGGACTGGGTGGCGATGGACGCAAAGGCGCCCTTCGCAGATCACGAGCGCGTGACCCGCGTGCGCGGCAGCGGCGCGCGCGCGCGGCGCAGCGCGGCGCTGATCCGCGCCAGCGGCGTCGCCTGCGAGTTCCACACCCTGGCGCACGCCTAGCGGGTCAGGCACATCGCCGACTGTATGGGCCGCGCCGGATGCAACATTGATCTAGGTTAAATGTGACCCGCCCTGCTCCGGCACCCTTGAGGAATGCATCGCATCCCGACGAGCAATCCCGTGCACCGGCGCCATCCGCAGATCAGGATCCAGGCCTTTCTCGCCAACCTGCCGATGTTCAGCGAGATGCGGGACGCGGAGCTCGACCGCATCGCGGCCGGCACGCTGCCGGTGCACGCCGAGAAGGGCCAGGCGATCTGCCAGACGGGCGATCCCTGCACCGGCTTCCACGTCGTGGTCTACGGGCAGGTCAAGCTCGGCTTCACCTCGCCGCAGGGCGTGGAGAAGGTGGTCGAGATCGTGCGCCCGGGGCAGAGCTTCGGCGAAGCGCTGATGTTCCTCGACTCGCCCTACATCGTGTTCGCGCAGGCGCTCGCCGACACCATGCTGCTGCACGTCGCCCGGCACGCGGTGCTCGACGAGCTGGCACGCGACCCCGGCTTCTCGCGGCGCATGCTCTCGGGGCTGTCGCGGCGCCTGCACGGCCTGGTGCGCGACGTGGAGGCCTACTCGCTGCGCTCCAGCCACGAGCGCGTGATCGGCTACCTGCTGGCGGAAGTGCCCGCGGACGCGGACGGCGGCCCGGTCGAGGTGCATCTCAGCACGGGCAAGAGCGTCATCGCCTCGCGCCTCAACATGACCCCCGAGCACTTCTCGCGTATCCTGCACGAGCTCGGCAACGACGGCACGATCGAGATCAGGGGCCGCACCGTGCGCATCCCGGACCTCGGGCGGCTGCGCGGCGGCGGCTAGCTCAGCTTCAGGATCCACTCCACCAGTTCCTTGATGTCCTTGTCCGAGACGGCCGCGTTGGGCGGCATCGGGATCGGGCCCCAGACGCCGCTGCCGCCTTTCTTGACCTTTTCCGCGAGCTTGGCCTTCACGTCCTGGCCCTTGTACTTCTTGGCGACGTCCTTGTAGGAGGGGCCGACCACCTTCTTGTCGATGCCATGGCATGCGAGGCAGTTGTGCTTCTTGGCGAGCGCTTCCATCGCCTTGTCGTCAGCGCGCGCCGGCGCGGCCAGCACCACGGCGGCGGCGGCAGCAGCAAAGATGAAGGTCTTCATGTTCCGGGCATCCTTTCCAGTCAATGTCGTACCGCGTATTGTAAACACCGAGCTCAGCCGCGAGGCTCGATCAGCAGCTCGAACGCGCCGTCGGCGCGCTGCGCCCCGCTCCAGGATAAACCGCGCTCGCGCAGCAGCGGGTACAGCGGCGCCGGCTCGTGCGGCAGGATGGCGCGCAGCGGCGCGCCGGGCGAGCGCTCGAGCGCCTCGAAGATGCGCACGATCGGCTCGGGCGGCTGCAGCCCGCGCAGGTCG
>JBDTMD010000372.1:0-3165 GCA_039934435.1 Burkholderiales bacterium | reverse complement strand
ACCTCGTAGCCGGGCGGCGTCGAGACGTGGACGTTGAAATCGAGCACCTCCGCCGCCTGCAGCCAGGTGTTGCAGACATTGTTCGAGTCGCCGATCCAGGCCACGGTCCTGCCCCTGATCGCGCCGCGCTGATCGACGAAGGTGAAGATGTCGGCCAGCACCTGGCACGGATGGTACTCGTTGGTCAGGCCGTTGATCACCGGCACGCGCGAGTGCGCGGCGAAGCGCTCGATGATCTCCTGGTCGAAGGTGCGGATCATGACGACGTCGCACATGCGCGAGATCACCTGCGCCGCGTCCTCGACCGGCTCGCCGCGGCCGAGCTGCGAGTCGCGCGTCGACAGGAAAATCGCGGCGCCGCCGAGCTGGTGCATGCCGGCCTCGAAAGACAGCCGGGTGCGCGTCGACTGCTTCTCGAAGATCATCACCAGCGTGCGGTCCTCGAGCGGCCAGTAGCGCTTGTAGCGCTTGAACTGCCGCTTGATCCAGCGCGTGCGCGCGAACAGGTACTCCAGCTCGGCGCGCGAGAGGTCCTTGAACTGCAGGAAATGGCGCAGCTTCGCCATGCGCGGACGCCGGCCGCGCCTCAACGCGCCGCGGCGGCGCGCGCGGTGGCAGGGGCGGCGGATTGGGCGAGGAATTCGCGGATGATCGGCGCCAGGCGCTCGACCACCTGGCGACCCTCGACCTCGCTCATGACGAGCGGCGGCAGGATGCGGATGACGCTGTCGGCAGTGACGTTTGTCACCAGGCCGCGCGCCAGCGCGGCCTTGACGATATCGCCGCACGGCCGGTCGAGCTCGACGCCGATCATCATGCCCATGCCGCGCACTTCGAGCACGCCGTCGACGCCGGCGAGCGCCGCGGCGAGGCCGTTGCGGATCGCGTCGCCGACCTTGAGCGCGTTGGCGAGCAGGTCCTCTTCCTTCATCGTGTCGAGCGTGGTCACCACGGCGCACATGGCAAGCGGGTTGCCGCCGAAGGTGGAGCCGTGGTTGCCGGGCTTGAAGACGCCCTTGGCGCGGCCGCCGAGGACGCAGGCGCCCACCGGCACGCCCGAGGCGAGTCCCTTGGCGAGCGGCACCACGTCGGGCAGGAAGCCGGCGTGCTGGTAGACGAACCACTTCCCGGTGCGCCCGAGGCCGCACTGGATCTCGTCCGACATGAACAGCCATTCGTTGCGCTCGCAGATTTCCTTCAGGCCGCGCAGGTATTCCAAGCGCGCGACATTGATGCCGCCCTCGCCCTGGATCGGCTCGACGAACACCGCCACCACGCTCTTGTTGCGCTCGGCCACCTGGCGCACGGCCTCGAGGTCGTTCAGCGGCACGCGCACGAAGCCCTGCACCAGCGGCTCGAAGCCGGCCTGCACCTTGCGGCTGCCGGTGGCCGAGAGCGTGGCCAGGGACCGTCCGTGGAACGCCTTTTCCATGACGATGATCGCCGGCTCGGCGACGCCGCGGTCGTGGCCGTACTTGCGCGCCACCTTGATCGCCGCCTCGTTCGCCTCGAGCCCGGAATTGCAGAAGAACACCTCTTCCAGCCCGGTGATGGCGCAGATGCGGTCGGCCGCCTGCTCCTGCAGCGGAATCTGGAACAGGTTGGAAGTGTGGATGACGCGGCCGATCTGCTCGGTCAGCGCGCGCACCAGGCGCGGGTGCGCGTAGCCGAGCGTGTTGACGGCGATGCCGGCGAGGGCGTCGAGGTACTGCTTGTCCGCCTCGTCGTACAGCCACACGCCCTGGCCGCGCACGAACGCGACCGGCAAGCGGGCGTAGGTGTTCATGACGTGGCTCATGGCATGCCTCCAATGACAAACGGCGGCTCAAGCCGCCGTCTGCGGGATGTTAAAGGGCTACCCGATGCGGTGCAAGCCGCGCTCCTCCGCGGGCCTGAGCACGCGCACGCAGGGCTGGTAGCCCTCGTGGACCACGCCGTGGATCTCCATGCGCTTTTGCGAGCGCAGCAGGCTGGCGAGGTACTCGGCAATCTCGCGGGTGATGACCTGCCCGGGGACCAGCACCGGGATGCCGGGCGGATAGGGCACTACCTGGTCGGCGCACACGCGCCGCGCCAGCGCCTTGTTGACGCGCTCCTTGTCGTCGAACACCGGCACCAGCTCGCCGCCGCAGTAATAGGCGTCGCGCGGCAGGTAGCGCAGCTTCGTGAAGGCGGGGATCTCCGGCGTGCGCACCAGGCGCCGCGGCGCGCGCTTTTCGCGCGCAATGCGCATCAGCGCGTCGTACAGGCGCGAAACCTTGGAGCGCGTGGTGCCGACGGTGAGCAGCAGCGTGAGCGTATTGAACGTGCTTTTCTCGGTCTGGATGTTGAAGCGCTCGAGCAGCACCTTCTGCAGATCGTCGACGGTGTAGCCGCAGCCCGAGATATCGACCGTGACCTTGGTCGGGTCGAGGCGGATGCCGTCGTGGCGCAGCTCCTCGGGCAGCAGGTCCTCCAGCTCGAGGCTCCTGAAGACGCCGGTCGAATTGATCTGCTGGCGCAGCTCCCGGGCGAGCGCGAGCGTGCGCGACAGCAGCTTGTAGCCCTCCATCACCGCCTGCTTTCGCGCCACGTCGAGACTCGCGATCAGCCCGTACTGCGGGCTGGTCGAGGTGTGCATGTTGAAGTTCTCGCGGAACAGGTGCTCGCGGAACTCGGGGTCGTTGACGTGGATCATCGACGCCTGCGAGAACGCCGACAGCACCTTGTGCGTGGACTGCGTGGCGTAGTCGGCGCCGGCTTCGAGCGCGGTGGGACGGAATTCCGGGTGAAAGCGCGCAAAGCCGTACCAGGCCTCGTCGATGATCACCTTGATGTCGCGCGCGTGCGCCGCCTCGATGATCGGTTGCAGGTCGTAGCGCAGGCCGTCGTAGGTGCATGAAGTGAGAATCAGCGCCTCGGCGTCGGGATGCCGGCGGATGGCGTTGAGCACGGTCTTCTTCGGCACCGGGCCGTACAGCCCGTACTTGCGGTTGAGCGCCGAGTCCAGGTAGATCGGATGCGCGCCCGAGAGCACCACGCCGTGGTGCACGCTCTTGTGGCAGTTGCGGTCGAGCAGCAGCTTGTCGCCCGGCGCGAGCAGCGTCTGGAAGATCACCTTGTTCGCGGTCGAGGTGCCGTTGGTGGCGAAGAAGGTGCGGCGCGCGCCGAAGGCCTTGGCCGCCA
>JBDTMD010000371.1:0-3168 GCA_039934435.1 Burkholderiales bacterium | reverse complement strand
GGCAGGAAGGATCCAAGGAGCAGCAATATGAAGAACAGGTGCTCCTTGGTCTCCATGAACAGGTTGTGCGCGAAGGGCCACGCACCCTTGAGAATAAGCGCCTTGTCCGGGGCATAGAAATTCACGTACCAGTACCCGCCGACCAGGTAGGCCAGCCACAGGAAAAGCGCTACACCGATGGAGGCCATGCCGGCGCGCCGCAGCGCGGCTTGGCCACCGTTTAAGGTATCGACGAACAGCCACACGCTCGCCAGAAGTGCAAACACTCCAAACGAGACGTGGGACATGAGAATGACTTCGTTCATGGGCGCCTGCCTTTCATGACCCGAAGCGCCAGGTTCGCGCTCGGGAGACGCTCCTTATTGCATGGGGTCGGCAGTCAAACCGTCTGGCACCGCACATTGGAGCGGGGCGGTTCGAATCCGCCACGGCCTGCCAATGCATCAATGGCTTGGAGTTTCGCCAGGTCCGTTCCAGTCTGCCGCCGCGATGCGTTGCGGTTCAAACGGCGCGTGGCTATAGTGCGCAATCGGCTCCCCGCCGCCGACGCCAGTGCACGCCGCGCGGGCAACCTGAGGAGGAAACGGGAGCATGAAACCGAGTAACGCAGTCCGTCGTATATTGCTGGCCGGCCTGGTGGCCGCGACCGCAGCCGGTTGGACCGGCAGCGCGGCCGCGCAGAAGCGCAGCTTCAGCTTCGCCTACGATCAACCGAACACGACCGCTTACGGTATCGCCGCGAATATTTTCGATGCGAAGCTGAAAGAGCTGAGCGGCGGCACGATGAGCATCAACCAGTTCCCCGGTGCGCAGCTCGGCCAGGAGCCGCAGATGCTGCAGAAGATGCGCGCCGGCGACATCGACTTCGTCATCACTTCGACCGCCAACGCCTCGACGCTGGCGCCGCAGGCGGGCGTGCTGTCGCTGCACTACATTTTTCGCGACCAGGAGCACCTGGCGCACGCGCTGGCCGACCCGGCGATCTCGGCGGCGTTTCGCGACATGGTCAAGGAGTCGGTGCAGGGCGCCCACGTGCTCGGCCTCCTGACCATGGGCCTGCGCAACATGTACAGCAAGAAGGAAGTGCACTCTGTCGCCGACGTCAAGGGAGAGAAGGTGCGCGTGCAGGCGACCAAGACCGAGGACGCGGCTTTCCCGGCCTATGGCGCGCAGGTCGTGCACATGCCCTTCGGCGACGTCTATACCTCGCTGCAGACCGGCGTCGTGAACATCGCCGAAAACGGCGTCAACGTCTACCTCGCCAACAAGCACTACGAGGTCGCGCCGGTGCTGTCGATGACCGAGCACGAGGCGAACAACAACTGCATCTGGGTCAGCGACAAGACCTGGAACAGCCTCTCGGCGCAGCAGCAGGGCTGGGTGCAGGCCGCCGCCAACGAGGTGTCGAAGCGCGAGCCCGCGCTGGCGCTCAAGCTGGAGAAGGATTCGGGCGACAAGCTGAAGGCGCTCGGCGTCAAGGTGGTCGAGAACGTCGACAAAAGCGGCTTCATCAAGGCGGCGCAGCCGATCCAGGACCAGCTGGCGGCGGACCTGGGGCCGGACGCGGTGAAGATCCTCAAGCTGGTGCGCGAAGTAAAGTAGCCGGGCGACCAGCCCGGAGGGCGGCGCCGCGCGCCGCCCTTTGATTTTGGCGCCGACCCCATGGCCGAACACCACCGTGCGCTGGTCCTGCAGCGCCACCGCCATCTCAAGTGGCGCGCCTTCGATTGGCTCGAGGCGCTGCTCATGGTGCTGTGCGGCGTCTGCCTCGGCATGTTCACGCTCACCGTGTTCTGCGACGTGGTGACGCGCTCGGTCGGCGCGCCCTGGCTCTGGCTGCAGCAGGTGACCACGGCGTTCTTCGCCTGGGGCGTGTTCCTCGGCATGGCGGCGGCCACGCGCCGCAACGACCACTTCTACCTGACGGAGATCACCAGGCGCATGACGGGCGCGGCGCGCAGCGCCATCGAGATCGCCAATCGCCTGGTGGTGCTGGTCGTGGCGGTCCTGCTGGTCTGGTTCGGCTGGAAGAACGCGCTCCTCGACCTCGGCAGCTACCGCATGCCTTCGCTGATTCCGCTCACGGTCTATACCGCGATAGTTCCCGCAGCCGGCGTGCTCATTGCCTTGTTCACCGTAGAGCAGCTGGTGAACGGCTGGCGCCGCGGCTTCGAAGGGCCCGAGGATCAGGAAAATCTGCCGGTGCTTCCCGAATGAGCAACGGCGCCATCCTGATCCTGATGGGCGTCCTGTTCCTGGTGTTCGGCTACATGGGCGTGCCGGTCACGTTCGCGCTGATCGCCGGCGTGCTGCTGGCGGTACAGTTCACGCAGATCAGCATGCAGTCGATGGTCGGGCAGCTGTTCCACGGCATCGACTCCGAGACGCTGCTCGCGGTGCCGTTCTTCCTCCTCGTCGGCGAGCTGATGGCGTCCTCGGATGTCGTGCAGCGCATGATCCGCCTCGCGCAGGCGCTGGTCGGGCACCTGCGCGGCGGCCTGGCCCAGGTGGTGACGCTGTTCAGCATGTTCTTCGCCGGCATATCGGGCTCCTCGACCGCGGACGTGGCGGTCCTGAGCCGCACGGTCGCGCCGGAAATGGACAAGGAGGGCTACGACCGCGCTTTCACGGCGGCGCTCATCGCCTCCGCCTCCACCATGGCCAACCTGATCCCCCCCAGCATCATGGCGATTGTCTACGGCGCCACCGGCAACGTCTCGATCGGCGGCCTGTTCCTCGCCGGCGTGGTTCCCGGGTTGATGATCGGATTCGGGTTGATGGTGTACAGCTACTTCTGGGGCCCGGTCGGGGTGAAGAAGGGGCGCGCCTCGTTCGGCGAGGTTGCGGCGGCGGGACGCGCCTCGGCACTGCCGATGGTGATCCCGGTGATCATCATGGGCGGCATCCTGAGCGGCTGGTTCACGCCGACCGAGGCCGGCATGATAGCCGCGGCCTACATCCTGCTGGTGCTGATCCCGGTCTTGCGGCCGCGCCACGTTTTCGAGCTGCCGCGCGATTTCATGTATGCCGGGCTGCTGTACTCGCTGCCGCTCGCGGCGGTGGCCGCGGCCTCGGCGTTCGGCTGGATGGTGGCCTACCTGCGCGGGCCCGACATCGTCGCCACCTACATCACCAGCCTCGCAGGCACCGACGGTGCGACCATCATGT
>JBDTMD010000370.1:0-3168 GCA_039934435.1 Burkholderiales bacterium | reverse complement strand
GCGACTGCCGACGATGGCGAGCGCCGGGCGCTCGAGCAACTCGAGTCGGCCCACCGCGTACAGCAGCGGCGGCGGGTCGGCAATCTCGAGCAGGAGTCCGGGGTAGCCCGCGTCCGCCAATGTGACCACGGCATGACCGGGCGCTTGCGTCCAGCGCAACGCATGCTGCACAGCTGCGGCGGTCTGTTCGCCGCGCAGCAGCGCCGCGGCCGCCGGCCCGGCGGCGCGTTGCAGCTGCTCGCGGGGCGCCGCGAAGATGTTCTCAGGAAGACCGAACTGTGCGAGCAGGCCGCGGATGGCGGCAGCACCAAGACCTGGCGTAAGGGTGAGCCGCAGCCAGCTCGCCAGACCCGGGTCGTTGCTCATCCCGGCGGCGGCGCATTGACCAGCAGACGCATCATGACAGGCGCCTTGTCAGGGCGTCTGCACCACATCCAGCGGATTGACGGGCCTGGAGATACGCATCACCAGCGCGTAGGAGACTCGGTCGTAAATCCGGAAAACGAAGGCGAGTCCGTAGCGTTCATCGGGCAGTTTGAACGTCGTCGGCTTGCCGCCCGTGTTGGCCGAGGCATCGGCGATCAGGGGACCGGGCCGGTAAAGCGCGAACACATGCCCGACTTCAACGCCGTCAGCGCGGCCGCGATTCAGCGTGATGATCTGTTGCGGACCCGCTTCGCCGACCTTGCCCAGTCCGCCGTAGATGCCCATCACCCGGCCTTGCATGAAGACCGCCGGCGCGTGCGGGGCGTATTTGGGCACTTCGGGAACGCCCACCGGCAGCAACTTGTCGCCTGCGCCAACCTCCTGTGTCACCGTAGTGAGTCGAACGGTGGCCGGATCGCCGGCACGGATAACCCGCGCCGTGCCCAGATAGATGGCCTCGTAGCCGAGCGTGATGTCCGTGTCGGGATCAACCAGGGCCTTGCCACGCCGGTAGATGAACCAGTTTTCTTCCTTCGAATCCCCCATACCGCGAACGTAAGCCTGGTTCCCGGCTTCGATGATGACGCGGCTTTCCTCGGTGGCAATGATGGTTGGCGCGTTGTCGAGACCGTCGGGCTCGATGACGAGCGGTCGCGACAGGAATGGCTCGATCGCGCTCGGCGGGATGCTCGGGATCGCATCGCGCGCGGTGGACTCGGCGCGCAAGCGCGGCGACAGCTTGACGGTGCCGACTGCGCTGCCGGCGTCCAGCCCGGGCCGGCCCGGCTGCGCGCCCGAGGCGTCGCCGGGTCCGCCGGGCGCGCCAGGCGTGGCGCCAGTAGGCGTGGCGCCAGTTACGATGCCCGCTCCGGCTATCGACAGCGTGCCGCTGACCCGATCAAGCACGATGACGTCGCCGGGATAGATCCAGTGCGGGTTTCTAATCTGCTCCCGGTTGAAATTCCAGATTTCCGGCCAGCGCCACGGCGAATCCGTAAAGCGTTCCGAGATTCCCCACAGGGTGTCTCCGCGCACCACGACGTAGCGATTCGGAGCATCGGTTTTGAACGCGATCGGGGTCTGCGGGATCTGCGCCAGAGCGGCGCCGGAGGCCAGGCCGCACAGGACAAAAACGAGCGCTGTGATAGACTTACGCAATTGGTCGTGCATTGTGCCCCCGAACCTTAGCCACGTTCCCGGGCTGGCTTGAAATGCCCCTTTGCGATCCAAATGTAGCACAAACCACAAACTGTTTATCTGGTGCCTTAGATTCTGCATGTAATTTGTTCAATTTGCAACGCTATTTACCCTCCCGATGGCCCTGCTGAATATCCTGCGCTACCCCGACGCCCGGCTGCACAAGACGGCCGTTCCAGTCACCGTGTTCGACGAGTCGCTGAAGAAGCTGGTGCGCGATCTGGCCGAGACCATGTACGCTGCCCCGGGCATCGGGCTTGCGGCCTCGCAGGTGGATGTGCACAAGAAGGTCATCGTCATCGACGTGTCGGAACGTCACGATTCGCTGGTCGTGCTGGTCAATCCTGATATTGTCGACGCCTCGGGGGTCTCCGACATCGAGGAGGGCTGCCTCTCGCTTCCGGGAGTCTACGACATCGTCGGGCGCGCCGAGCGCGTCAAAGTGCGCGCCTACGACCAGAACGGCAAGCCGTTCACGCTCGAGGCGCAGGGCCTGCTCGCGGTGTGCATCCAGCACGAAATGGATCACCTCACGGGCAAGGTGTTCGTGGAATACCTGTCGCAGCTCAAGCAGCAGCGCGTGCGCGCAAAGCTCGCCAAGCAGCTGCGTAAGAGCGCCTAAGGCGCTCTTTCTCGGGCGCCTAGAACTTTCCTGCGCCTAGTCTTCGCGGGCACTCCGGAATTCGCAGAGCGCGCGCTTGCCGCGCTGCTCGACGCCGGTCACGTGGTGTCGCTGGTTCTCACGCAACCCGACCGCCCGGCCGGGCGCGGCCTGCGCACTGCGCAAAGTCCGGTCAAGCAGTTCGCAATTGCGCGCGGCCTCGAGGTATTCCAGCCCGATACCCTTCGCGACGCATCGACGCAGGCCCGTATCGCCGCTGCGCGCCCCGAATTTCTGGTGGTGGCGGCCTACGGCCTTCTGCTGCCGCAGGCGGTGCTCGACGCGGCGCCCGGAGGCGCCTTTAACATCCACGCCTCGCTGCTGCCGCGCTGGCGCGGCGCGGCGCCGATTCAGCGTGCCCTGTTGGCGGGCGATCAGCAGACCGGCATCACCATCATGCGCATGGACGCGGGCCTCGATACGGGACCAATGCTCATGCAGGAGCGCATCGCCGTCCTGCCCGGCGACGACGCACAGTCGTTGCACGACAAACTCGCCCTGCTGGGTGCGCGCATGATCGTCACCGCGCTCGGCGACGCGGCGGCCGGGCGCGCGCGCCGAGTCGCAGCCGGATGCTGGTGCCACCTACGCCCGCAAGATGGGCAAGGGCGAAGCGCAAATCGATTGGCGGCGGCCCGCGGTGGAAATCGAACGCCAGATACGTGCCTTGCGTCCCGCGCCCGGCGCCGTCACCCGGTGGCGTGGCGAGCCGCTCAAGCTCTGGCAAGCACAGATCCGAGCGGCCCAGGGTGCGGCCGGCACCGTTCTCGCCGCGGGCGAGGAAGGTGTACTCGTCGCCTGTGGCGAGCAGGCACTGCTGGCCACCGAGTTGCAGCGCGCCGGAGGTAAGTGGCTCGTTGCCGCCGAGTTTCTGCGCGGTTGCG
>JBDTMD010000369.1:0-3175 GCA_039934435.1 Burkholderiales bacterium | reverse complement strand
CCCATGGAGAAAACCGGGAAGGCAGTCGACGACGCGGCAAAGAAGACCGGTGAGGCGGTGAAGGACGCCGGCGAGAAGGTCAAGGACGCCGTCAAGTAGATTCGCCCACGGCGTCGCGGAGACGGAATTGCAACTGGGCGACCAGCAGGCCAGCGGCAATGTCGAAGACCGCCGGGGTCTGCGCATCGGCGGCGGACTGAGTGTCGGCGCAATTGCGATCGCCGTCGTCGCGTACTTTCTCGGCTTCGATCCCGGCGCCGTATTGAGCGTGGTCGAGCAGGTTGCCCCGCGGCAGGATGCGCGCGCGGTACCCAGGGGTGCGCCCGCGGATCAGATGGGGCAGTTCGTCGCGAAGGTCCTCGGCAGCACAGAACTCGTCTGGGCCGGAATCTTCAAACAGTCAGGCGGCCAGTACCGGGCGCCGACGCTGGTCCTGTACGAGGGGCAAGTACGCTCTGCCTGCGGCACCGGGCAGGCGGCGACCGGCCCCTTCTACTGCGCCGGCGATGAAAAAATCTATATCGACCTCGCGTTCTTTCGCGACCTGCAGACGCGCTTCAAGGCACCCGGCGATTTCGCCCAGGCCTACGTGATCGCCCATGAGGTGGGCCACCATGTGCAGAAGCTCAACGGCAACCTGCAGCGGCAGTCGGCGGCGCGCGAGCGGGTCTCGCCGACCGAAGCCAACCGCATCTCGGTTCGCATGGAACTGCAAGCCGACTGCTACGCGGGAGTGTGGGGACACCACGCCGGCGCCATGAAGCAGCTCGAATCCGGCGATATCGCCGAAGCGCTCAACGCCGCCACGGCGATCGGCGACGACCGCCTGCAGAAGCAGGCCCAAGGCCGTGCAGTGCCGGAATCATTCACTCACGGCACGTCGGCGCAGCGCGTGAGCTGGTTCAAGCGCGGCCTGGATTCGGGACGCCCGCAGGACTGCGAAACCTTCGCCAGGACATGACGTAAAGCAGGGTCCGAGCTCGCTTTGGTGCCACGCGACACGTCACTCCCACTCGATGGTCGCGGGCGGCTTGGACGAAATGTCGTACGTCACGCGGTTGATGCCGCGCACCTCGTTGATGATGCGACTGGAGACGCGCGCCAGCAGCTCGTGTGGCAGCGGCGCCCAATCGGCGGTCATGAAATCACTGGTCTGTACCGCGCGTAGTGCGACCACATATTCGTAGGTGCGGCCGTCGCCCATCACGCCGACCGATTTCACCGGCAGGAACACGGCAAATGCCTGCGCCGTCCTGTCGTACCAGCCGGCGGCGCGCAGTTCCTGGATGAAGATGTCGTCGGCGCGGCGCAGCAGGTCGGCGTAGTCCTGCTTCACCTCGCCAAGGATGCGCACGCCCAGCCCGGGGCCCGGGAACGGATGGCGAAACACCATCTCGCGCGGCAGCCCGAGCGCCAGGCCCAGTTCGCGCACCTCGTCCTTGAACAGCTCGCGCAACGGCTCGAGCAGCTTCAGGTGCAGCGTTTCGGGCAGACCGCCGACGTTATGGTGCGACTTGATGTTCTGCGCCTTCTTGGTTTTGGCGCCGGCGGATTCGATGACGTCGGGATAGATGGTGCCTTGCGCGAGCCATTTCGCGTCCTGCACCCTCGCCGACTCGCGCTGGAACACCTCGATGAAGTGGCGGCCGATGATCTTGCGTTTGCGCTCGGGATCCTCCACGCCGGCGAGCGCGCCGAAGAATTCGGCCGCGGCGTCGACGCGGATCACCTTGACGCGCATGTGCTTGGAAAAGGTGTCCATCACCTGTGCCGCCTCGTCGAGGCGCAGCAGGCCATGGTCGACGAATACGCAGGTGAGCTGCTCGCCGATCGCCTTGTGGATGAGCGCGGCCGCCACTGAAGAGTCGACGCCGCCCGACAGTCCGAGGATGACGCGCTCCTTACCGACTTGCTGACGGATACGGGCGACGGCCTCGCTCACGTAATCGGGCATGCTCCAGTCGCCGGCACAGCCGCAGATGTCGCGCACGAAACGATGCAGGAGCACGCGCCCCTGCGGGGTATGCGTGACTTCCGGATGGAACTGCACGCCGTAGAAGCCGCGCTGCTCGTCGGCCATGCCGGCGACGGGGCAGGCCGCAGTAGACGCCATGCGGCTGAATCCCGGCGGCATCTCGACCACCTTGTCGCCGTGGCTCATCCAGACGCGCAGCAGTCCATGCCCTTCGGCACTGCGCGAGTCCTCGATGCCGGCCAGCAGCTTCGTGTGGCCGCGCGCGCGCACCTCGGCGAAGCCGAACTCGCGTACCTTGCCCGCCTCCACCTTGCCGCCGAGCTGCTGCGCCATGGTCTGCATGCCGTAGCAGATGCCGAGCACCGGAACGCCGAGCTCGAACACCGACTGCGGCGCGCGTGACGTCGTCTCCTCGTAGGCCGACATATGGCTTCCGGACAGGATCACGCCTTTCGGCGCGAAAGCGCGCACGAAGGCGTCGTCGACATCGCAGGGATGGATCTCGCAGTACACCTTTGCTTCGCGCACGCGCCGCGCGATGAGCTGCGTGTACTGGGCCCCGAAATCGAGGATCAGGATCTTGTCGTGCACCCTGATGTTCCTCAATCGGCGCGGTAGTTGGGGGCTTCCTTGACGATCTGCACGTCGTGCACGTGCGATTCGCGCATGCCCGCCGAGGTGATCTGCACGAATTTCGAGCGGGTGCGGAGTTCATCGACAGTCGCGCACCCCGTATAGCCCATGCTGGCGCGCACGCCGCCCGTCAGCTGCTGCAGCACCCAGACCACGCTCCCTTTGTAGGGCACGCGGCCTTCGACGCCTTCGGGCACGAGCTTGTCCACGTTCATCTCGGAATCCTGGAAATAGCGGTCGGCGGCGCCCTTCTGCATCGCGCCGAGCGACCCCATGCCGCGGTAGGACTTGTAGGAGCGCCCCTGGTAGAGCTCGATCTCGCCGGGCGATTCGTCGGTGCCGGCGAACATCGAGCCGAGCATTACCACGTGCGCACCGGCGCCCAACGCCTTGGCGGCGTCGCCCGAATAGCGCACGCCGCCGTCGGCGATCAGCGGCACGCCGGTCTTGGCCAGCGCCTCGGCGACGTCCTGGATCGCCGTGATCTGCGGCACGCCGACGCCGGCGACGATGCGCGTCGTGCAGATCGAACCCGGCCCGATGCCGACCTTGACGCCGTCGGCGCCG
>JBDTMD010000368.1:0-3179 GCA_039934435.1 Burkholderiales bacterium | reverse complement strand
TCAGGAAGCCGAGCTGCCCGCCGGGCAGGCCGCTCAGCAGGTGCTCGACCCAGATGTGGCCGTCCACGCCGTAGAAGGTGAGGCTGAACACGCGCGCGCCGACCAGGATGAAGACCACGAACGACGTCAGCTTGGCGGTCGAATTCATTGCCTGGCGCAGCAGGTCGATCGTCAGGCGGCGGCGCACGGTGGCCATGATCAGCGCGCCGGTCGCGCCCATGGCGCCGCCCTCGGTCGGCGTGGCGACGCCGAGAAAGATGGTGCCGAGCACCAGGAAAATCAGCATCAGCGGCGGAATCAGGACGAAAGTGACGCGCTCGGCGATGCGCGAGAGCAGGCCGAGCCTGAGCACGCGGTTGGCCACCGCGGAGAAGAATGCGATGCTGACGCCCGCGGCGGTGGAGACCACCAGCATCTCATCCGTGGGTGCATCGGGCGCGCCATAGCGGTATTTCGCGAATGCGACGGCCGCCGCGACGGATACCAGGAATACCACGACCAGGGACGGGATGCCGCTGCTGCCGCCGGGCTCGCGGAACGTACGCGCCTCCAGCGGCAGGGCGGGCGCCCAGGACGGCTTGAATATCGCCACGCCGACCGCGTATGCGGCATACAGCAGGGTCAGCACCAGCCCGGGCAGGAATGCCCCTGCGTACATGTCGCCGACCGACTTGCCGAGCTGGTCCGCCATGACGATCAGCACCAGCGAAGGCGGGATGATCTGCGCCAGCGTGCCGGAGGCGGCGATGGCGCCGGTGGCGAAGCGCCGGTCGTAGCCATAGCGCAGCATGATCGGCAGCGAGATCAGTCCCATCGAGATCACCGAGGCCGCCACCACGCCGGTGGTCGCCGCGAGCAGGGCGCCGACGAAAATCACCGCGAACGCCAGACCGCCGCGCAGCGGCCCGAACACCTGGCCGATGGTGTCGAGCAGGTCCTCGGCCATGCCGCTGCGCTCCAGGATCAGGCCCATGAAAGTGAAGAACGGCACCGCGAGCAGCGTGTCGTTCGACATGACCGCCCAGACGCGCTGCGGCAGCGCCTGGAACAGCGCGGGCTGCAGCAGGCCCAGTTCGATGCCGAGCAGCCCGAAGAAGATGCCGCTCGCCGCGAGCGCGAAGGCCACCGGATAGCCGATCAGCATGACGACGATCAGCGAACCGAACATCAGCGGCGCCATGTTATGGATCAGGAACGCGGTCATGCGGTTTCTCCCCGCTGCCGGCGCAATTCTTCCGCGAGCTGTTCCTCCATGCTGGGGCCCTCGTCTTTCTGGGCCGGATCCGGAATCAATCCGAGCAGGAACGCGATGCGCTTGATGAGTTCGGAAACGCCCTGCAGCACGAGCAGGAAGAAGCCGAGCGGCAGCAGCAGGCGGCCGGGCCAGACCAGCAGGCCGCCCGCGTTGGTCGAGATTTCATGGCTGTCGTAGGCATCCACGAAAACCGGCCACGACAGCCACATGATCATCACCGCCATCGGCAGCAGGAAGAACACGGTGCCGAACACGTCGATCCAGGCCTTGGCGCGGCCCGACAGATTCGAGGTCAGGATATCGATGCGCACGTGCTGGTTGTGCAGCAAGGTGTACCCGGCGCTGAACAGGAACACGAACGAAAACAGGTACCACTGGATTTCCAACCACGCGTTCGAGCTCATGTTGAGCGAGTAGCGCACGATCGCGTTGCCGGCGCTGATCAGGACCATGACCAGCACGAACCAGTACACCAGCCGCCCGACATGTTCGTTGAGCCAGTCCACGGTGCGCGAGAACGCGAGCAGGGTCTTCATCATGGGTCCACGCTCCTCCGGCGCATCGAGCGCCAAACAGCACGGGCGGCGATTTTCGCTTATCGGCGCGGGGCCGGCAAACGAAATGCGGAAGGCCTGCGAACTGACTTAGAATCGGCCTTTGCGGCGCTCCGGTTGATGCCAGTTTCCTTCGACGGCAAGCTCGTAGTCGCGATCTCCTCCCGGGCGCTGTTCGACTTCGAGGACGAAAACCGCATTTTCGACCGCGACGGCGAGGCCGCCTACGTGGCGCTGCAGCTCGGGCGGCTCGATGTGCCCGCAAAGCCGGGCGTCGCCTTCCCGCTGGTGAAGAAGCTCCTTGCCTTCAACACACCCGACGCGCAGCGCGTCGAGGTGGTGATCCTGTCCAAGAACGACCCGGTCAGCGGCCTGCGCGTATTCCGCTCGGCGCAGCGCGCCGGACTGCGCGTCGAGCGCGGCGTGTTCACGCGCGGACGCGATCCCTACCGCTATCTCGATGCGCTGCGCGCCAATCTGTTTCTGTCGGCAAATGAGCTCGACGTGATGAACGCGCTCGATGCGCGGATTCCGGCGGCGCGCGTCGTGCCCGAGTCGGCGCAGGAGGCGGGCCGGCACGCGGCGGAAGTGCGCATTGCTTTCGACGGCGATGCGGTGCTGTTCTCCGACGAAGCCGAGCGTGTCTACCAGGCCGACGGCCTGGACGCCTTCACGCGCCACGAGACCGCGCGCGTCGACACGCCGCTGCCGCCCGGGCCGTTCAAGCCGCTGCTGGAGGCGCTGCACCGCCTGCAGACCGCGGGCACCGCCATGCGGCTGCGCACGGCGCTGGTCACGGCGAGAAGCGCCCCGGCACACGAGCGCGCGGTGAAGACGCTGATGCACTGGAAGATTTCTGTGGATGAAGCGCTGTTCCTCGGCGGGCTCGACAAGGGCGAGTTCCTGAAAGCCTTCGAGCCCGACTTCTACTTCGACGACCAGCGCGCCCATGTCGAGTCGGCTGGCAGGCACGTGGCCACGGGTCACGTACCCTTTGGCATTGCCGGGAGAAAACCTGCATGAAATGGATGAAATTTGCGCTGTTCGCGCTGCTCGGCCTGGTCGTGCTGGCGCTCGTCGCCGTGGCGATCATCGTCGCGACCTTCGACCCCAACAGGTACAAGGGCCAGATCGAGGCGCTGGTCAAGGAACGCACCGGGCGCACGCTGAAATTCCATGGCGACCTCGGGCTCGCGTTCTGGCCTTCGATCGGGGCAAACGTCGGCAAGGTGACGCTGTCGCGTCGCGCCAGCGCCAACGATTTTGCGGCCATCGACTCGGCGCACGTCGCCGTGGCGGTGCTGCCGCTTCTGAGCGGCGAGGTGCAGGTGGATCAGATCACCGTTTCCGGCTTGAAGGCGAGCGTGATC
>JBDTMD010000367.1:0-3180 GCA_039934435.1 Burkholderiales bacterium | reverse complement strand
AGCGCCGGGCGCGCGAGGAAGCCGAGCGCACGCGGCGCGAGCTGGAAGAGCGCGCGCGGCGCGAAGCGGAGGAGAAGAAGGCGCTCGCCGAAACCGAGGAGCTGCGCCAGAAGCTCGAACAGGAGCGCAAGGCGCGCGAACAGGCCGAGCGGCGGGCGCAGGAGGAGCGGTCGCGGCGCGACGCGGTGCGGGCCGAAGAGGAGCGTCAGGCGCGCGAGGTGTTCGAGCGCGAGGAAGCCGAGCGGCGCGCGCAGGAGGAAGCCGCGCAAAAGCAGCGCGACGAGGTGGAGCGCCGCGAGCAGGAGGACCACCAGCGCCAGATCCGCCTGGCGCGCGAGGCCGAGGACAGGAAGCGCCGCGACGCCGACGTGCGCAAGAAGAAGGAAGAGGAAGCGCGCCGCTGGGAGCAGGAGGAGGCGCGGCGCAAGTCCGACGACGCCTACCGCCAGCGCGCCGAGCAGGAGGACAAGGAGCGCGCCGAGCGCGAAACCGTGGAAGCGGCCGAACGCGCCGCGGCCGAGAAGAAGGCCGCTGCGGCCGCCGCCGCGCTCGCCGGTTCGCTGCTCGCGGACCTGGATTCGTTCTCCCAGCGCCAGGACGAGGAGAAGAAGGTCACGGAGGAGGAGGACAGGAAGCAGCGCATCGAGGCCGAGCGGCGCGCGCAGGAGGAGCAGGCCCAGCGCGAGCGCGCGGCGGCCGAGCGCGCGGCACGCAAGGCCGAGGAGCGCAAGCGCCGTGAAGAGGAGGAGCGCCGCGCGCGCGAGGAGGCGGAGGTGCGCGAGCGCGAGGAGGAAGCGCGCAAGAAGGAGGAGGCGGAGGCGCGCAAGAAAAAGGAGCGCGAGGCCTCGGCGCGCAACCTGGAGCAGACCGACATCCCGATCTCGAGCGCCGACCTCGACCGCGGCGACGTCGAGGACGACGAGCGCAAGCTCACTCCCGAGGCGCGCAAGGCGCTGCGCGACCGCGAGCGCGAAGTGGCACGCGCGCGCAGCCGCGGCGACGTCTCGGGCAAGAAGGCGGCGGCCGCTTACAAACGCAAGCAGCCGACGCAGTGGGGCAGGCCGGTCGCAATATTCCTCTTTCTGACGCTGCTGATCGGCGCCGGCGTGGCCAATTTCGTGCCGCTCGACACCGGCGAATACGAGAAAGCGGCGACCGAGGCGGTGGGCACGCCGGTGAAGATCGGCGCCGCGCGCCTGTGGGTGTTTACCGGTGTGCAGCTGCGCTTCGAGCGCGTCAGCGTCGGCGACGCCGTCAAGATTGCGGAGGTGCGCGCCGTGCCGGAGCTGACCTCGCTGCTCGGCGCCAACAAGGTGTTCACGCGGCTCGAGCTCGACAAGGCGGTGGTGCAGCAGGCGGCGCTCGGCAGCGTGTTGTTCGGCACCATGAAGCAGGGGCGCCTGCAGGTGGCGCAGGTGGTGGCGAAGGACGTGCTGCTCGAGGGACCGGTGGCGCTGCCGCCGATCGACATCGACGCCAGCCTCGGCTCGGGCGGCAGGATCTATTCGGTGCGGCTGACCGGCGAGCGCATCAACGGCCTGGTGACGCCGGGCGAGAACAAGCTCAGCTTCGAAGCGACCATGGGCAACTTCAATGTGCCGTTCGTCGACAAGCTGTCGCTGGTCGAGTTCGGCGCCAAGGGCAGCGCCGACCGCACCGGCGTGACGCTGAGCGAGTTCGACGGCCGGCTGTACGACGGCACGGTGGTCGGCAAGGCGCGCATCGAGTGGGGCGCGCAGTGGAGCGTGCAGGGCGAGATCGAGGGCCGAACGATGAACGCGGCGGTGTTTGCGCCGCAGCTGGTGTCCGAGGGGCGCTTCGACGGCAAGGGCCGCTTCGCGATGAGCGGCTCCGAGCCGGCCAAGTTGTCCGAGTCGGTGCGCCTGGATGGCGAGTTCACCGTCACCAAGGGCGCCCTCGGCAGCTTCGACCTGTCGCGCGCGCTGCAGTCCTCGAGCGCGCAGTCGAGCGGGCGCACGCCGTTCACCGAAATGGAGGGCCGGGCCTCGCTCGCCGGCGGCGCGTTCGCCCTCCGCGACCTGAAACTCACCGCGGGCCTGCTGGGCGCCAGGGGCACGCTGGACGTCGACCCCAAGGGCGGCCTGTCGGGCAAGGTCGACGCTGAATTGCGCACCCTGCGCGGCACCTTTTACATCGGCGGCAAGCTCGGCGACCCGCAGCTGCGGCGGTGACGCTCCTCCAGTTCCGCGGCGCGCGCGCGCTGTCGGATTTCCGGCTCGACAAGCTGCTGGCACAGCTGCAGCGCGCGCAAGCCGGCGTACGGGCGTTGACCGCGGAATACCGCCACTTCGTCGAGCTGCGGTCGGCGCCTGCGCCGGCGGACGAGGCGCTGCTCGCGCGCCTGCTCGCCTATGGCGCGCCGCCCGCGGCGCCGCAGCCCGGCGCCACGCTCTACCTGGTGGTGCCGCGCATCGGCACCGTCTCGCCCTGGTCGTCGAAGGCCACCGACATCGCGCGCAACTGCGGCCTCGCGGGGCTCGGGCGCATCGAGCGCGGCATCGCCTATTACGTGCGCGGCGGCAAGCGGGACGCGCGGCTCGCCGCGCTGCTGCACGACCGCATGACCGAATCGGTGGTCGCGTCGTTCGACGACGCGCAGGGCCTGTTCCGGCACGTGCCGCCGCGGCCGCTGGCGCAGGTCGCACTCGGCACGCTGGAGGAGGCCAACGCGCACCTCGGCCTCGCGCTGTCGACGGACGAGATCGTCTACCTGCGCGACGCCTACGGCGCGCTGCGGCGCGATCCCACGGACGCCGAGCTCACCATGTTCGCGCAGGCCAATTCCGAGCATTGCCGGCACAAGATCTTCAACGCCGACTGGATCGTCGACGGCGAGAAGAAAGAGCGGTCGCTGTGCAGCCGCGCGGCACGGTGCTCGCCTACGCCGATAACGCCGCCATCATCGAGGGGCGCCTCGTGCGTCGCTTCCATCCGGGGGCCGACGGCGTGTACGCGGCGCGCGCGGAGCGCACGCACTCGGTGATCAAGGTCGAGACGCACAACCATCCGACGGCGATCGCGCCGTTTCCGGGCGCGGCGACCGGCGCCGGCGGCGAAATCCGCGACGAAGGCGCCACCGGGCGCGGCGCCAAGCCGAAGGCGGGCCTGGTCGGGTACTCGGTGTCCCACCTGCGCATTCCCGGCGCGGCGCAGCCCTGG
>JBDTMD010000366.1:0-3186 GCA_039934435.1 Burkholderiales bacterium | reverse complement strand
CAGCGGGAACGAGATCAGCACGTCCATGACGCGCTGGACGATCATGTCGACGCGGCCACCGAAATAGGCGCTGGCGACGCCGATCAGCGCGCCGAAGGTCGCGCCGATGAAGGAGGCGCCGAGGCCGACGATGAGCGCCGTCTGCGAGCCGAAAACGATGCGCGAGAACACGTCGCGCCCGTAGGCGTCGGTGCCGAGCCAGTGTTGGGCGTTGGGCGCCGCGAGCATGGCGCCGTAGTCGGTTTTCAGGACGTCGTAGGGCGCGATCCACTGCGCGCCGAGTGCCACGGCGGTCATGATGACGATGAGGGCCGCACCCAACGCGCCGAGCGGACGCTGCCGGGAGAAATCAATCACCGCCTGCAGCCAGCGTGCGCGTTGCTTGCCGGCGCCGGCGAGATCGTCCAGGGCTTCCTTGGTCACGGCCATGGCTAGCTGTAGCGAATGCGCGGATCGAGCCAGGCGTAGGCGATGTCGGTGGCGAAATTCACGAAAATGAAGACCGAAGCGACGATCAGCACCAGGGCCTGGGTGAGCGTGTAGTCGCGATGCGAGATCGCCTCGACGAACAGCATCCCCAGGCCGTTGAGGTTGAACACCTGCTCGGTCACCACCAGGCCGCCCATCAGGAACGCAAACTCCAGGCCGACCACCGTGATCACCGGCAGCATCGCATTCTTCATCGCGTGGCGTCCCAGGATGAGCTTGAGCCACAGCCCTTTCGCTCGCGCCGTGCGGATGTAGTCCTCGCGCAGCACCTCCAGCATTGCCGAGCGCATCATGCGCGTTGCCACCGCGGAATAGCGGTAGCCCACCGCCAGGGCCGGCCAGATGAGTTGCGCCAGGTTGTCCCAGGGATTCACCCAGAACGGCGTGTAGATCATGGGCGGCAGCCATTTGAAGATGATGAGCATCGCCAGGATCATGAGGATGCCGAGCCAGAACGAGGGCATGGCGAGGCCGGCGATCGAGAACACGCGCACCGCATAGTCGATCCACGTGTCCTGCTTGATCGCCGCCAGGATGCCGAGTGGAATCGCCAGCAGCGTCGCCACCAGCGTTGCCATGATCGCCAGTTGCAGCGACAGCGCGAAGCGCAGCTTGATCTCTTCGGTGATTGGCGAACCGGTCCACATCGACAGGCCGAAATCCAGGTGCAGAACGCCCCCCATCCACGAGGTGAACTGCTTCCACATCGGCTGGTCGAGCCCGAGCTTCTTGCGCTCCTGGTTCATCAGATCCTGCGACTGGAACTGGCTGCCCTGCATCTGGTAGCGCGCCTCGACGACGTCGCCGGGAACCACGCGCAAGAGGAGGAAAATCAGGACCGCAACCCCGAACAGGGTCGGGATCATGAGCAAAAGCCGCTTGACGATGTAATGCAGCATCGGCGTTCAGCCCGGCGGCGCCTGGCGCGCCGCCGGGATCTCGCGGTTTACTCGGACAGCCAGACCGTGTCCAGCGTGTTGTTGAGGTAATGGCTCGGCGTGATCTGCCAGCCGTGCACGCGCGACGAGTGCGGGATGATGCGGTGCCATTGCAGCGTCATCAGGTAGTGCGCCTCTTCGTCGAGCAGGCGCTTCTCGAACGCGCGGATGTACTTCTTGCGCTCCTCGACGTTGGTCGCGGTGCTCTGCTTGTCGTACAGGTCGTCCAGCACACGGTCCGTGTAGCGACCGTAGTTGGCCGGATTGCGGTCCACCGACAGGAACTTGTACATGTCGAGATCGGGTTCGACGATGTAGCCGCACTGGAAATCCATCGCCACCTGGTAGTCGCCCGCGCGCAACGGCGTGTAGTAGGCCGCCGGCTCGATGACTTCCTGCTTGACGTTCAATCCGACGTGCCGCCACTGGTCGATCAGCCAAACGGCGAGCGGCTCGTAGGGCATCGGCGTGCCGCGATTCTTGAACGTGAACGCGAAGCCGTCCGGGACCCCGGCTTCCTTGAGCAGCCGGCGCGCTTCCGCGCGCGACTTGTTGATGTCGGTCCAATAGCCGGCGAGCTTGTCCAGCTCCTCGGGTGGCGTGGCGAACGGCGTGCCCGGCACCTGCACGCCCGCGACCGACTTCACGATCGCGATCTTGGAGAGCGCCACCGAGGCCTCATGCCGGTCGAGCGCGAGCGTCAGCGCGCGACGCACCCGCTTGTCGTCGAACGGCTTCTTCTCGTGGTTCATGGCCACGAGCAGGATGCAGTCCCACGGTGACTCCTGCACCGTGATCTTGTCGCCGAGCGCCGCTTTCAGGTTGTCGCGGTCGGCCGGCGTGAAGCCACGGAACTGGATTTGCGCACGATCGCCGCGCACGGCTGCCACCTGCGCCGACGAGCTGCGGATGAAGATCGCCCGGAAGCCATCCAGATACGGCTTGCCCTTGTCCCAGTAGTTCGGGTTCTTCTTGCCCAGTACGTGCGAGCCCTTGACGTGCTCGACCAGCGTGAACGGGCCGGTGCCCATGATGTTCTTTTCGTACCAGTGCATATCCTTCGCGAGGATGGCGGCACTGTAGATGAAGTTGTAGGGCGACAGCAGCGAAGCGATGAACGAGCCCGAAGGATGCTTGAGTCGGAACACCACGGTCGACGCGTCGGGCGCCTCGACCGACTCGACCACCGCATACTGCCCCTTGCGGCTCGAGCCGACGCCTTCGGGCGGGAAGATGATCTTGTCGTAGGTCGCCTTGACGTCCTTCGAGGTGAGCGTGCTGCCGTCGGAGAACTTGACGCCGCTCCTGATCTTGAAGGTATAGGTCTTGCTGTCCGTGGACTCGGCCCAGCTCTCGGCGATCGATGGGTAGGGCTTGGTGCCGGCCGGATCCGTCGGATCGACGCGCAGCAGCGTGTTGTAGAACGGCGCGATCGGGTGGATCAGGCCGAAGGTTTCCTCGCGATGGCCGTCGTAAGACGGTGGCTCGGAAGGAACCGGGAACACCAGCTCGCCGCCGTAACGCGGCGTTTGGGCTTGCACCGGGAATGCGAGCACCGCGCCAGCGGCAATTGCGAGCAGACTCACAAGTCGATTCTTCATGACGCACCTCCTCCAATATATGGCGGGGTCCGGTACCTTCGGGACCCTCAATTTTGACTAAGTCAGGACGGCAAACGCCTACTTACTGGGGTTCATTCCCTTCTGTCAAGCAAGGTGACATGCCGCCCAGTGTCCCGGACGCATCTCGCGCAGTGCGG
>JBDTMD010000365.1:0-3186 GCA_039934435.1 Burkholderiales bacterium | reverse complement strand
TGCGCAGGCCGTCGACGAAGTGCTCGACGAGCTCCGGCTCGTGCCACTTGCTGAATTCCGCGCGCACCGCCGAGCCGAACTCGGGCCGGATGGCGAGCAACTCCTCGAGAGCCTTTCGCGCCGACTCGCGCTCGTCGAGCTGACCGAACGCCGCGGCGCAAAAGACAGGAGTCCAGAAGTAGCCGGGCATCTGGATCCGGAGGGCGGCGTCGATCGCGGCGCGGTAGTCGCGCGTCCGGTAGGCGTTGACGATCGTCGCCAGCCGGTACCAGCCGGGGAAGTGGGGGTTGAGCCGCATGGCTCCCTCCGCCACGGCGCAGCCGTGCTCCCAGTCGCCCGCGTACGCCAACAAGATCCCCATCAACGCCACCGTGGCGCCGTCCATCGGGTTGAGCGCGACGGCCCGCGCCGCGGCATTGCGGAAAGCCTGGAGCTCCTTCTGAAGGAAGAGCACCTGGGCGAGGCTGGAATGCGCCAGGTGATTGGATGATCCGGCTTCGACCGCGCGGCGCGCCGCGACCGACCCGACGGCCAGGGAATCGGCCAGAAGGCTGTATCCCTGCCCGTACTCCTGCGCGCAGAGCAACGCCAGCATGGCCCAGGCATCCGCATACTCCGGCGCCTGGCGCACCGCCAGCTCCAGGATCGATCGCGCGGCGGCAAGCTCCTCGGCGTTGACTCGCTCGAAATAGCCGAAGCTGCGCAGCACTGCCTCGTAGGGGCTCAACTGATCCGGCGGTCGGCTGCGCACGGCTTCGGTCATGCTCCGGGGCAAGACTCCGTGAATGTCGGCCACCGTCGAGACGATCCGCGGAACGAGCTCGTCCTGCAGGTCGAACGCCGTCTCCGGCGTGAAGGTCCGTTCGTAGCTCTCCGCCCAGAGATGCGCGCCGGAGTCGGCGTCGACGAGCTGTACGGCCAGGCGCAGCTTCGCTCCCGCCTGCCGCAGATTGCCTTCCATCAGGTAGCGAGCACCCAGTTCCTTGCCGGCGGTGCGCACGTCGACTGTCTCATTCGCGTATCGCGAGGTCGAACTGCGCGCGATCACCCGGAGGTACGAGAAGCGAGACAGACCGGTGACGATGTCCTCGGAAAGCCCGTCTGCCAGAGCCGTGAGATCGGCATTGCCGCCGCCGTGCTTGAACGGCAGCACCGCGACCCAGAATCCTTCATCGGCGCGGGTTGCGCCCGAGTCGGCCGCGGAGGAACGAGCGCTGTCGGGCGCGGCGGCTGCAGATCCATTCTCCCCCGCAATCTCCAGACCTGCCTTGCGGAGCCCGTCGATCACGTGTGCGACCAGTCGCGGCTCGAACCACTTGTCGAGCAGCTCGCCGGCCGATCGAGCGAAGTCCTCCTTCTGGACGAGCAGGTCCCGCAATGCCTTGCGTGCGGCGGCGACCTCGCCGAGCTGGCCGTAGGCGGCGGCAAGCAACATGTTCGTCCAGAAGATGTCGGACGCGTTGGCCTTAACGACCTCGTCCACGACAGCGCGGTAATTCTCCAGGCGGTACTCGTTGATCCCGAGGACGGTTCCGTACCACCGTGGATGATGAGGGTTGAGCTCCATCGCTCGACGGATGAGGGCGCAGCCACGGTCCCAGTCGCCGGTGAAGGCGATGAGGAACATGGCTTCGTTGCTCGTGTCGAGCGGGTTCAAAGCGATCGCTCGCTCGACGGCGCTCAGGCAGCCCGCCGTCTCCTTGCGGAAGAACAAAACGACCGCAAGGGCCTGCTGGGCAAGCTGGTTGGATGGGGCAATATCCACGGCGCGCCGCGCCGCCGCCAGCGCCCGCTCGAGCGAGCCCGGAAGGACGTTGAAGCCGTGGGCATGCTCGTGGGAGTAGATCCACGAGAGCATCGCCCAGCAGTCCGCGTTCGACGGCGCACGTTCGACGGCCCGTTCCAGCGCCTCGCGTGCCTCCGCATGCTCGGCGGGGGTCAGGCGCTGGTGATACCCGAAGCCGCGCATGAGGGCCTCATAGGGACCGATCTGGCCGGGTTCCCCACCCCGGACCGCGTCGCTGATGCTCCGCGCCAGCACGCCGAAGCGATCGGCGCAAGTGGAGACGATTCGCGGAACCAGATCGTCCTGCAGCTCGAACACGGCTTCCGGAGTGAAGGTGCGCTCGTAGGTCTCCGCCCAGAGGTGGGCGCCGTTCTGGGTATCGACGAGCTGCACCGCCACGCGTAGTTTGGCGCCTGCCTGGCGCAGGCTCCCCTCAATCACGTAGCGCGCGCCCGCCTGCCTGCCGCTTGCGCGAAGATCCGTCGGCGAGCCCCGCGCGATCACCCGCAAGTAAGAAAATCGCGACAATCCGGTGAGGATCTCCTCTGTCATCCCCTCGGCCAACGCTCCGAGCTCAGCGGCTCCCCCCTGGTGTTTGAACGGCAGCACGGCGACCCAGAAGCCCTCATCGACGCGGGCGCGGATGGCGTCGGACGAAGGGCGCGCCGCCGCTCCCGCTCCCTCCTGAGGCGACGGAGAGGCCGAGACCGGGGAGGACGATGAGCTTTCTGAAACGGTGAGCCCGCCCCGGCGGACCCCCTCGAGAATCGGCTCCAGGAGGCCGCTCGCGAAGTGCCAGACTTCGATGTCCCGGCGGGCGTGGGCCGCGAAGCCGGGGTCGAGCGCGAGGAGATCCCTGACGGCGGCCGCCGCCTCGGTGCGCCGGTCGAGCTGTCCGGAGATCGCCGCGATCACGAGCGGCTGCCAGAACCAGCTCGGCATGTTGACCTGCATGGCGTGCTCGAGAGCGCGGTCGTACTCGCCGCGGTGGAAGTGCTCCCAGATCGGCCCGAAATGAAACCACCCCGCGTGGTTCGGGTTCAGCTCCATGGCGCGGCGGACGATCGCGGCGCCGCGCTCGAACTCTCCCGTGTGCGTGATCAGCAGCCCCAGGATCCCGAGCGCGTCGGTATTCAACCGATTGAGCGCCATGGCCTGCTCGGCCGCGGGCCGAAAAGCGGCGAGGTCCTGCCGGAAGAAATAGGCCTGCGCGAGCGACACCATCCCCAGCTGATTCGCTCGATCGAGCTCGACGGCGCGGCGGGCCGCCGCCAGGGCGCGATCCAGGGAGGCCGGGTCGGTCCGGAAGCCGAACGCGTGCTCGTCCGTGTACACCTGCGCGAGGCAGGCCCACAGGTCCGCCTGGCCGGCGTCTCTTTCCACCGCCGCCTCCAGCCGGG
>JBDTMD010000364.1:0-3204 GCA_039934435.1 Burkholderiales bacterium | reverse complement strand
GCACTTCCTGGCCGAAGCGCGGCTGCGGCGTGCCGTGGCCGCGCTTCGGGCCGCACGGCGGCTTGTTGGTGAAGGTGCGGCAGGCGTCGAACTTGTAGCGCGGCAGCTCGTAAGTCACGGTCTGCAGCACCCCCGTGTAAAAGGTGCTCGCGGTGCCATAGGAGCCGTAACCGCCGCCGTCGAGCAGAGTCTGCACGTGCATGGCGGTGAGCTTGCCGTCCTTCGTCACCCCGGTGCGCATCTTCATCAGCACCGGATGCCGGCCGCGGTGCATGTAGAACACTTCCTCGCGGTTGAGGCAGATCTTCACCGGGCGACCCAGCCGCGTCGCGGCGCGCGACACCACGATCTCGTGGTTGTGCAGGTCGCACTTGCCGCCGAAGCCGCCGCCGTTGGGGCAGGCGATGACGCGGATGTGCGCGGCGTTCATGCGCAGCGCGCGCGCCAGCGCGCGATGGATGTAGTGCGGCACCTGGGTCGAGGACCAGAGCGTCAGCTTGCCCTCGCCGTCCGGCGCCGCCACCGCCGCGTGCTGCTCGATCGGCAGGTGCGTGTTGCCTTCGTAGAAGAACAGGTCCTCGAACACGTGGTCCGATTTCGCGAGCGCCGCGTCGACGTCGCCGAACTCGAACGCCTGCAGACGGTGGATGTTGCCGCGCTCGCCGTGCTCGTGGATACGCGGCTCGGGGGTGGCGAGCGCCTCCTCCGGTGTGGCGATTGTGGCGAGCAGCCGGTACTTCACGTCGATCATTTCGCAGGCTTCCCAGGCCGTCTGCTCATCGATGGCCACGACCGCGGCCACTGGGTCGCCGACGTAGCGCACCTTGCCGTTGGCGAGCGGGTACTCGTCCTGCGACACGGGCAGGATGCCGAAGGCGATCGGGAAGTCCTGGCCGGTGAGAACGAGGTGCACGCCCGGATGCTTCTGCGCGCGCGTCGCGTCGATGGATTCGATTTCGGCGTGCGGGTGCGGCGAGCGCAGCAGCTTCATGTGCAGCATGCGCGGCAGCACGATGTCGTCGGCGAACTTGGTGAGGCCCGTCACCTTGGCGCGGCCGTCGACGCGGCGCCGCGCCTTGCCCAGCACCTCGAAGCGGGTCTTTGCCGGCTCGCTCACGCCGTCTCCCGCATACGCTTGGCCGCCTCTTCGATCGATTCATAGATCTGCAGGTAGCCGGTGCAGCGGCACAGGTTTCCGGACACTGCCTCGCGGATGCGCTCGCGGCTCGGGTTGGGTTCCTTGTCGAGCAGCGCCTTCGCCGTCATCAGGACGCCGGGCGTGCAGTAGCCGCATTGCGCGCCGCCCAGGTCGGCGAACGCGGCCTGCAGCGGATGCAGTTCGGCCCCTCGCTGCAGCCCCTCCACCGTCTCGATGGCGCGGCCTTCACATTCCAGCCCCAGCTCGAGGCAGGAGAGCAGCGGCGCGCCGTCCACCAGCACCGCGCAGGCGCCGCATTCGCCCAGCTCGCAGCCGTGCTTGGTGCCGGTGAGGTTGAGCTCTTCGCGCAGCACCTCGAGCAGCGTCTTGTAGGGGTGGAACAGCACCTCTTGTTCTTCGCCATTTACAGTCAGCTTCATGCGCACCCGGTTCATGCCAGTCCTTTCACCAGGTATTCCGCCAGCGTCTCCGCAATTTCCTCCGGCCCCTGCTCGCCTTCGGGTCGGTACCAGCGCGCCGTCCAGTTGACCGCGCCGAGCATCGCCCGCGTCACCAGCGCCGCGTCGGCGCGCGGATCGATCTCGGCAACGATTGCGCGCACCGCGCGCTCGTAGGCGTCGCGCTTCGCGATCATCGGGGCGCGCAGCTTCTTCGGCAGCGCCTCGATGTCGAGGTGCGCGGTCGCGCCTTCGAGCTCGTCGAGCATGCAGTGCACGTGCGCGCGCAGCACCGCCTTCAGCCGCTCGGGCGCGGTTCCACGAGCGGCGTCAACCGCGACCTGCATGCGCTCCAGCGTGCGCTCCTGGCAAAAGAGCAGGATCTCGTCCTTGCCGGAGAAGTAGTGGTAAAGGTTGCCGGGAGAAAGCTCCGCCTCGTCGGCGATCTCGCGCATTCCAGCGGCGGCGATGCCGCGGCGCCGGAACACGCGCGCGGCGGCGTGCAGGATTTCCATGCGCCGCGCCTCGTTGCGCTGGCGCATCCGTGCCGGGCCCGGCGGTTCCGAACCGACGTTCAAAACTTGAACCATCGTTCGAATGCTAGGCCTAAAGGTCTGCCGCGTCCACCCTGGCCCGCTGCCAGCCTCGCGCCCCGCGGCCCGGATGCGCCGAGCCGGATCCCTTCAGGAACTGCTACAGGTTGCGCGCCACGGCAATGCCGTTACTAGCAATACCGTGATTACCAGATTGCGTTATGTAGAGCGAAGTCCCCGAGATCGCTATGCCGATCGGATACCTCAGCAACCCAGGCATACCACCCGGCGCAAAACCGATCTGTCCGGCCACACCCACGACCGTCGTCACCACACCCGTGGGCGTGATCTTGCGGATGGTGTGGTTACCCGTATCGGCGACATAGACATTGCCCGCAGCGTCGGTGGCGAGGCCGGCCGGGAAATAGAAGCGCGCTGCCGCGCCGGTGCCGTCGGCACTGCCCGTACTGGTGCTCGCTGACCCCGCGAGCGTGGTGACCACGCCGGCGGGCGTGATCTTGCGGATGGTGCTGTTCTGGTTATCGGCCACATAGACATTGCCCGCGCTGTCGGTGGCGAGGCCGGCAGCGCTCACGAAACTGAAGCGCGCAGCGGCGCCGGTACCGTCGGCGAAGCCTAAAAGACCCGCCGTCCCCGCGAACGTAGTGACCACGCCCGCGGGCGTGACCTTGCGGATGATGGCGAAATCGGCCACATAGACGTTGCCCCCGCTGTCGGTGGCGACGCCCACCATGCCCCTGAAGCTTGCCGCGGACCCGATGCCGTCGGTTTGGCCCAACACGCCCGCCGTCCCGGCGAGCGTAGTCACCACGCCCGCGGGCGTGATCTTTCGTATCGTGCCGTTTCCGGAATCGGCGACATAGACATTGCCCCCAGCGTCGGTGGCGACTCCGTTCGGCCATCTGAATCTCGCCGCGGCCCCGGTGCCGTCGGCACTGCCCTCGGCGCCTGCCGTCCCCGCGAGCGTGGTGACCACGCCCGCGGGCGTTATCTTGCGGATGGTATGGTTATATTGATCGGCCACATAGACATTGCCCGCGCTGTCGGTGGCGAC
>JBDTMD010000363.1:0-3211 GCA_039934435.1 Burkholderiales bacterium | reverse complement strand
CGGCGCGGCGCGGGCGCTGGCCGCCGGCGCGTTCGCGCTGCTGGCCGCCGTCGACGCGCTCGCCGGGCTGCGCCTGCCCGCGCCCGGCGTGGCGCGGCGCGTGCCGCATTCGCTCGCCCTCGGCGTGCGCTTCGAGGTCGCGCTGCGCGCCGCCAATCACTCGGCGCGCACGCTGCGCTGCGAGCTGAACGACCTGCACCCGGCGAGCTTCGAGTGCGAGGGCCTGCCGCAGTCGCTCGCGCTCGCGCCGGGCGAATGGCGCGAGCTGCGCTATCGCGCGCGGCCGCTGGCGCGCGGCGCGGTGGATTTCGGCGCCACCGAGCTGCGCCTCGCCTCGCCCCTCGGCCTGTGGCAGGTCGCGCGCCGCGCCGGCGCCGGCGCCGCGGCGCGCGTATTCCCGAACTTCCGCGCGCTCGCGCGCTACACGCTGCTCGCCACCGACAACCGCCTGTCGCAGATCGGCGTGCTGCAGGAGCGCCGCCGCGGCGAGGGCATGGAGTTCCACCAGCTGCGCGAGTACCGCCAGGGCGACAGCCAGCGCGCCATCGACTGGAAGGCCACCGCGCGCACCGCGCGCCTCATCGCGCGCGAGTACGAGGACGAGCGCGACCAGCGCGTGCTGCTGGTGATCGACTGCGGCCGGCGCATGGCGGCCAAGGACGACGCGCTGTCGCACTTCGATCACGCGCTGAACGCGGCGTTGCTGCTCGCGCACGTGGCGCTGCGCCAGGGCGACGCCGTCGGCGTGCTCACCATGGGCACGCCCGGTGCGCCGCGCTATCTCGCGCCGCGCAAGTCGGTCGCCGCCATCAACACCATCCTCGAGCGCGTCTACGACCTCGAGCCCTCGCTCGCCATGCCCGACTACCAGCTCGCGGCGCGCGAGGTTATGGCGCGGTTGCGCCGGCGCGCGCTGGTGGTGCTGCTCACCAACCTGCGCGACGAGGACGACGACGGTCTCGCGCCCGCGCTCGGCCTGCTCCGCAAGCGCCACCTGGTGGTGCTCGCCTCGCTGCGCGAAGCGATCCTCGGGCGCGCGCTGGCGGCGCGCGTTGACAGCTTCGACCGCGCGGTGACGCACGCCGCGGCCGCCGAGTACCTGGCGCAGCGCGAGCGCGCGTTTCGCCGCATCGGCGCCGCCGGCGCCACCTGCCTCGACGTCGAGCCCGAGCGCCTGGCGATCTCGCTCGTCAACCACTACCTCGAGCTCAAGCGCCAGGGGCGGCTGTAGCGCGGCCGCCGGCGTTGACCCAAGTTGCTGATTTCTGTATAGTTCGCCGCTTTTCCGCCACCCACCGCCCCCACTTTCCCGCCATGAAAACCGCAGGCCATCCCGACTACCAGCCGGTGATCTTCCTCGACACCAGCTCGAACCACAGTTTTCTTTCGCGCTCGGCCATCGACACCAAGGGTCGCGAGACCATGAAATGGACCGACGGCCTCGATTACCCGGTAATCAAGGTCGAGGTGTCCTCGGAGTCGCATTCGTTCTATACCGGCAAGCAGAAAATCGTCGACACCGCCGGACGCGTGGAGAAATTCAAGCGCCGCTACACCAAGGTAAAGAAGCCGGCCTGAGCGGCCGACTGTCTCGAACTCCCGTAAAGGCAGCTGCGGCTGCCTTTTTGTTTTCAGGGCCTAGAATCGCGCCATGATTCCCCGACTCGCGCTGCCGCCCGCGCCCGCGGTGCTGGCGCTTCTCGTGCTTGCCTACGTGCTGCCGGGGCTCGCGGGACACGATCCGTGGAAGACCTTCGACGCCATCGCCATCGAGATCGCGCACCAGATGCACGACTCGGGCGATTGGGTGGTGCCGCACGTCGCCGGCGAGCCCTGGCTCGAAGACCCGCCGCTGTACCACTGGATCGCCCTCGCCTTCGGCAAGCTGCTCGGCTGGGCGGTGCCGTTCCACATCGCCGCGCGCCTGGCGAGCGGCCTGTGCGTGCTGACGGCGCTGTGGCTGCTGTACCGCACCGCCGGCGCCGCCGCGCCGCTCCTGGTCATGGGCTCGATCGGCTTCATGGTGCACGCGCACGAGGCGGTGCCGGATCTCGCCGCGCTCGCCGCGGCTTGCGCCGCGTACGCGGTGCTGCCACACGCGCACCAGCGGCCACTCATCATGGGCGGCGCGTTCGGCGCGGCGCTCGGCCTCGCCTTCCTCGCGCTCGGGCCGGTAGTGCCGGGAGCGCTGGCGCTCGCGGTAGTCGCGGCGCATGCAATCTGCCCGGCCTGGCGCGACTGGCGCGCGCTGCCGTTTCTCGCCGGCGCTGCGCTCGCCGGCACCGCGCTCGCCGCGAGCTGGCCCTGGGTGCTCGCGCACCGCGCGCCCGGCCTGCTCGAGGCCTGGTGGTCGGCCGAGCTGCGCATGCACGGCTCACCGCTCGAGAACCTGCGCTACTTCCTCGCCACCGGCAGCTGGTTCGCATGGCCGGCGTGGCCGCTCGCGGCCTGGGCGCTCTGGGCGCGGCGCCGCGAATGGCGCGAGCCGCGCCTGTTCGTGGCGGCGGCCGCGGTGGTGCTGACGCTGGCCGCGCTGGCGGTGCTCGGCCCGGCGCAGGATGTGAGCGTGATCGCGCTGCTCGTGCCGCTCGCGCTCCTCGGCGCCGAAAGCGTGGCGCGGCTGCGCCGCGGCGCGGCCGCGGCGCTCGACTGGTTCGCGGTCATGTGCTTCACCTTCTTCGCCGCGCTGGTGTGGCTCGGCTACCTCGCCATGCTGCTCGGCGTGCCGCCGAAGATTGCCCATAACTTCGCCAGGATCGCGCCCGGATTCGAGCTGCAGTTCGCCGTGGCGCCATTCGCGCTGGCGCTGGCGCTGATGCTCGCCTGGTTGTACGTCGCGTTCTTCACGCCGCCCTCGCCAATGCGCGGCGTGCTGCGCTGGGCTGCCGGGGTCACCCTGCTCTGGGGAACCTTCGCCACGTTGTGGATGCCCTGGGCCGATTACCAGAAGAGCTACCGCGCGGTGGCGCTGCAGCTGCGCTCGAAGGTGCCGGCGGACGCCGGCTGCATCGCCGGCCAGGACATTGCCGAGTCGCAGCGCGCCGCGCTCAGCTACCATGCCGGGATCGCCACCGAGCCGCGCAGCCGCGCCGGGCGCGACGGCTGCCGGCTGCTGCTGGTGCAGGGTTCGCCGCGCGACGAGCGCGCCGGCCCGAGCGCCGCGTGGTCGAAGCGCGCCGACGTCGGCCGGCCCGGCGACAAGGGCGAGCGC
>JBDTMD010000362.1:0-3215 GCA_039934435.1 Burkholderiales bacterium | reverse complement strand
GATTCTGCCGATCCTGCTCTACATCGGCCTGGTGATCGGCGCGCAGGCGTTCCAGGCTTGCCCCGCGAAGCATGCGCCGGCGGTGGTGCTGGCGATCATTCCGAACGTCGCCGCCTGGGGCCACCTCCAGGTCGATAGCGCGCTAAACGCTGCCGGCACATCGGCCGCGGCAGTCGGCATGGGCAAGCTCGCCGGCTCGGGGCTCGTGTACCACGGCATGGAACTGCTCGGCGGCGGCGCCGTGCTTGCGGGCCTGGTGCTCGGCGCGCTCGCGGCGTTCATCATCGATCACAAGCTGAAGGAGGCCGCGTACTGGGCGTTCGCCGGCGCGGTCCTCGCCTTCTTCGGCTTCATCCACGGCACGCAACTGGGCTGGGCGGTGTCGGCGCAGGTGGCGCTCGGCTACGCGCTCTTCGGCGCGGTGTGCTTCGCCGCGAGCCTGCAGGGCGACAAGAAGCCGGCTTGACCCGGGTACTGCGGATCGGCGAGCGGGCGCGCCAGGCGCTCGCTCGCAGCGGCGGCAAGGCGGCGCCGCTGGCGGCATTCGCCGACGGTCCATACTTCGACGCCGACGGGGATCTGATCTGGGTAGGTGCGCGCCTGCCTGCGATGCATCCGCGAGCCGTCATCACAGCCGAGGCCCAGCCGCGCGGGGTCGCCCTGCAATTGGCGAAGATTCCTGAGCGCGGCTGGACACCCTCGTCCACGCAACTCGACATCGCCGCGGCGGGACGCATATTCGAGTTGACGCGCGCGTTGACTGCCGGCGACGTGCCACGCGGTTTCGGTCCTGTGCTCGCGGGAGGCACGCCCACGTTTCCGCTCGATCTTGCCGAGGATCGCGTGCAAGCCCTAGCGCGCGCCTACGCGAGCGACGAGCCCGCGTCGGTGCTCGCAGCGTCGATTCCGCTGCTCGGCTTCGGAATCGGGCTTACGCCCTCGGGCGACGATCTCGCCGGGGCGGCACTGTTCGGCCGGCGGCTGTTGGCGCCAGAGCAACGCGCCTGGGCCGATACCGCGGAGCAGCTGGCGCGCGAAATCGAAACGCGCAGCCACCTGGTCAGTGCCGCCTTGTTCGGCGACCTGGTGCGCGGCGAGACCTTCGCGCCGCTGCATGCGATCGCCGAAGCGCTCGCAGTAGACGACCACACCGCGGCGCTGACCGCGGCGCGCGAGTTGGTGGCCATCGGCCATTCTTCGGGTTGGGACATGTTCACCGGCCTGGCGATCGGCATCACGGGCCGCTGCGCGCCGGGCACCTCGGCATGAAGATCACCGCCCTCGAAACGCTGCGCCTCGACGAATTTCCGAATCTGATCTGGGTGCAGGTGCATACCGACCAGGGCCTGGTCGGCCTCGGCGAAGCCTTTTACGGTCCCGACTCGGCCGAAGGCCACATCCACAGCATCATCGCCGCCTACCTGCTGGGGCAGGATCCGCTGCTGATCGACCGGCATCACGCGAACCTGATCGGCTACGTCGGCTTCAACGGCTCGAGCGCCGAGCAACGCGGGCGCTCGGCAGTAGACATCGCGCTTTGGGACCTCTGGGGCCAGGCCTGCGGCCAGCCCATCCACCAGCTCCTCGGCGGCGCGGTGCGCGACGACATCCGCGTCTACAACACCTGCGCCGGCTACCGCTACGTGCGCAGCAAGCCCGTGCAGGGCACCGCCAATTTCGGCCTTGGGAAGGCCGAAGGACCCTACGAGGACCTCGACGCGTTCCTCAATCGCGCCGACGAGCTTGCCGAGAGCCTGCTCGGCATGGGCATCACCGGCATGAAGATCTGGCCTTTCGACTTCGCCGCCGAAGCCTCTAACGGCGCCTACCTGTCCGCGCCCGACCTCGAGAAGGCGCTGGCGCCCTTTGCGCGGATACGCAAGGCGGTCGGCAGCAAGATCGACGTCATGTGCGAACTGCACGCGCTATGGAACCTGCCCGCCGCCAAAGGCATCGTGCGCGCGCTGGAACCCTACGCGCCGCTGTGGATCGAGGACCCGGTGTTCATGGACCAGCTGGAGAGCCTGGGAGAATTGCAGGCCGGCACGCACCAGATGATCGCCACCGGTGAAACGCTGGGCGGGCGCGCGCAGTACAAGGACCTCCTGCAGCGGCACGGTGCCGGCATGGCGATCATGGACATCGGCTGGTGCGGCGGCATTTCGGAAGCGCGCAAGGTCGCGGCGATGGCCGAGGCCTGGCACGCGAGCGTCGCCTTTCACGACTGCACCGGCCCGGTCGTGCTCGCCGCGTCGACGCACCTTGCGCTGAACACGCGCAACTGCTTCATCCAGGAGATCGTGCGCGCGTTCTACTACGGCTGGTACGGCGAGCTGGTGACCGCTTTGCCGCCGATCAAGGATGGCCGCATCAGCGTGCCGCCCGGCCCGGGCCTGGGCATGAAGCTCAACGCCGAGCGCTTCAAGGCGAAGGACGTGCGGCGCAGGACCAGCAAGTAATCAAATTCCCAGCGCTGCCTTGACCTGCTTCAGGCCCTCCTGGTGCGGCGAATACATCCGGCCGCCGATCATCCCGCCATCGACGACGATGTCGATGCCGTTGACGAAGCTCGAGCGATCCGAGGCGAGCCACACGACGCACTGCGCGATGTCGTCGGTGGCCCCCGCGCGCGGGATCGGCTGAACCTTGGCGAACCGCTGGCTGAAATCGCCGGCCAGCTTGTCCGCCTTGCCCGCTTCCATGCCCAGCGCCTTGGCCAGGATGCCGGTCGCGATCTGGCCGGGCGACACCGAATTGACGCGCACGTTGTGCTCGCCGAGCTCCATGGCGACGCAGCGGCTCAGATGGTTCACGGCGGCCTTGGCGGCGCTGTACACCATCGAGCTCGAGTAGCCGGCAAGGTGCGCGGCGATCGAGCCGTTGTTGACGATGCTGCCCGAGCGCTGGCGCATCATGACCGGCGCCGCGTGTTTCATGCCGAGCATCACGGAGCGCACCAGCAGCGCCATCGCCGCATCGAAGCCCTCCACCGGAATGCCGGTGATGCTGCCCGTGGGCGCCGGGCCGCCGGCGTTGTTGAACAGGCAATCGAGCCGGCCAAACGCCGTCACGGTCTGACCGAGCAGGCGTTTCCAGTCGGCTTCGACGGTGGCGTCCGCCGGCTCGAAGCGCGCTGACTTGCCGAGCTTCTTCTGCAGGGCTTCGCCTTCTGCCTTGCGGCGGGCCGAGATGGCGGCGTCCTGCTGTCCGACCGG
>JBDTMD010000361.1:0-3223 GCA_039934435.1 Burkholderiales bacterium | reverse complement strand
CCTCAGGCTGAAGGGCCACTACCTGGCGATGGCCACGCTCGGCCTGGGCATCATCATCTCGATCGTCATCTCCACCGAAGACCGCTACACGGGCGGGCCCGACGGCATGAGCGTGCCGCCGCTCGCGCTGGCCGGCACCGCGCTCGCCGGCGAGCGCGCCTGGTACTGGCTGGTGGGCGCGATCTTGGTGGCGACCGTGTGGCTGTCGCTCAACCTGATCGAGTCGCCGAGCGGACGCGCGCTGCGCGCGCTGCACGGCTCCGAAGTGGCTGCCGAAGTGGCCGGCATCGACAGTGCCCGCCACAAGCTGCTCGCATTCGCGCTGTCGGCGGCCATCGCCGCCTTCGCCGGCGCGCTCACCGCGCACTACTCGGGCTTCATCACCCCCGGCAAGGTGACGTTTCAGCATTCGATCGAGCTGGTGGTGATGGTGGTGTTCGGCGGCATGGCCTCCACCTTCGGCGCTGTGGTCGGCGCGGCGGTGCTCACCGCGCTGCCGCAGCTGCTCACCGTCTTCAAGGAGTACGAGATGGTGGTGTACGGCGGCGTGATGATGCTCACCATGATCTTCATGCCGAAGGGTCTCGTGCCCACGCTCGCGGCGCTCGCCGGGAGACGCGGGTGAGCCTGCTGCGCGCCGCGGGCCTCGCCAAGGCGTTCGGCGGCGTGCACGCGGTCGAGGGGCTCGACTTCGAGATCCGCGAGGGGCAGGTGTTCTCGATCATCGGCCCGAACGGCGCCGGCAAGACGACGCTGCTGAATCTGTTGACCGGAATCTACCGGCCGAGCGCGGGGCGGCTGTGGCTTGGCGGGCAGCCCCTGCAGGCGCGCGCGCCGCACGAATTCGCCGCCGCCGGCATCGGCCGCACGTTCCAGAACCTGCAGATCTTCTTCAACATGAGCGCGCTCGAGAACGTGATGGCCGGGCGCCACCTGCACGAGCGCTGCAGCCTCGCCGCGGCGCTCCTGCGCACGCCGCGCCTCGCGCGCGCCGAGCGCGACTGCGCCCGCGTGGCGGCGGAGCTGCTCGCCTTCGTCGGGCTCGAAGCGAGCGCGGGCGCCGCCGCCGATGCACTGCCCTACGGCGCGCTCAAGCGCCTGGAGATCGCGCGCGCGCTCGCCGGCGAGCCGCGGCTGCTGCTGCTCGACGAGCCCGCGGCGGGCCTCAACCCGTCGGAGATCCGCGGCATCGACGCGCTCATCCAGCGCCTCGCGGCGCGCGGCATCACCGTCGTGCTGGTCGAGCACAACATGAAGCTGGTGATGGGCGTCTCCGACCACGTGCTGGTGCTCGACTACGGGCGCAAGCTCGCCGAGGGCGCGCCCGCAACCGTGCGCAACGATCCGCGCGTCATCGAGGCCTACCTCGGCACGGGGGAGTCCTGACGTGCTGCGCGTCGCCGCCCTCGAGAGCCGCTACGGCCGCATCCCGGCGCTCAAAGGCATCGACCTGCGCGTCGAGGCGGGCGAACTGGTGGCGCTGGTCGGCGCGAACGGCGCCGGCAAGACCACGCTGCTGCGCGCGCTCTCCGGCGTGCAGCCGGTGGCCGGCGGCCGCATCGAGTTCTGCGGCGCCGACATCACCGCAGCCCCGCCCGAGGCGCGCGTCGCCGCGGGCATCGTGCAGGTGCCCGAAGGCCGGCAGGTGTTCGGGCCGCTCTCGGTCGAGGACAACCTGCGCCTGGGCGCCTACCGGCGCGGGCGCGCCGAGACCGCGGCCTCGCTCGAGCGCGTGTACGCGCTCTTTCCGGACCTCGCCGAGCGGCGCGCGCAAGCCGCCGGCAACCTCTCGGGCGGCCAGCAGCAGATGCTCGCCATGGGCCGCGCCCTCATGGCGCGCCCGCGGTTGCTGCTGCTCGACGAGCCGAGCATGGGGCTCGCGCCGCGGCTGGTGGCCGGGATCTTCGCCTGCGTGGCGCAGCTGCGCGCCGCGGACACCGCCATCTTCCTTGTCGATCAGAACGCGCGCGCCGCCCTCGCCATCGCCGATCGCGGCTACGTGCTGGAAACCGGCCGCATCGTGCTCGCCGGCACCGGTGCGCAGCTCCTCGCCGACGCCGGCGTGCGCAGCGCCTACCTCGGTCTTTAACCTGGATCAAATACCCCGGACCCGTTTGAGAGAAGGATAGCCACATGAAACCCACCCTCGCCCCCGGCATCACCGCGACGCGCAAGTTCGTCGTCGACCGCGAACGCACCATCGACTTCATGGGCGAGGACGCCCGCGTCTACGCCACCCCCATGCTGGTGCGCGACATCGAGGTCACCTGCCGCGAGCTGCTGCTCGAGCACGTGGAGCCCGGCGAGGACTCCGTGGGCACGCGGGTGGAGATCGACCACCTGGCGGCGACGCTCCTCGGCATGAAGGTCTCGATCACCGCGACGCTCGCAGAGCTCAAGGGCCGCGCGGCGGTGTTCGATATCGTGGCCACGGACGGCGTCGATACCATCTGCCGCGGGCGCCATGCGCGCTTCATCGCCAATGTCGAGCAGGTGAAGCAGCGCCTGAAGCAAAAGCAAGCCAAGGCCGTGCGCGAGCCCGCGTGAAGCGCGTCGCCACCTACTGCTATCAGTGCGTCGCCGGGCCGGACCTGCTCACGGTCAAGGTCGAGGACGGCGTCGCGCGCGAAATCGAGCCCAACTTCGCCGCCGCGGCGGTGCACCCGGGCGGCGGCAAGGTGTGCGTGAAGGCCTACGGCCTGGTGCAGAAGACCTACCACCCGGACCGCGTGCTGCAGCCGATGAAGCGCACCAACCCGCGCAAAGGCCATGACGAGGACCCGGGCTGGGCGCCGATCTCGTGGGATGAGGCGCTCGACCTGATCTCGCAGAAGCTCCTCGGCATCCGCGCGCGCGGCCTGCTCGACGAGTCGGGCTATCCGCGCGTCGCCGCGAGCTTCGGCGGCGGCGGCACGCCGCAGTTCTACATGGGCAGCTTCCCCGCCTTCCTCGCCGCCTGGGGCCCGATTGACATGGGCTTCGGCTCCGGGCAGGGCGTGAAGTGCTATCACTCGGAGCACCTGTACGGCGAGCTGTGGCATCGCGGCTTCACCGTCTCGCCCGACACGCCCCTCACCAACTACCTCATTTCCTGCGGCGCCAACGTCGAGGCCTCGGGCGGCGTCGCCGGCGTCTGGCGCCACGCCAGCGCGCGCGCGCGGCATGAAGCGCGTGCAGGTCGAGCCGCACCTCTCGATCACCGGCGCCTGCTCCGCGGAATGGG
>JBDTMD010000360.1:0-3238 GCA_039934435.1 Burkholderiales bacterium | reverse complement strand
TGCGGTTCATGAGCCGCTCGATTGCCGCCATCAAGGGACGGTCCTCGTGCGACACGAGCGACACGGCAGCACCCTCGGCGCCCGCGCGGCCGGTGCGGCCGATACGGTGCACATAGTCCTCGGCGACGTGCGGCAGGTCGTAATTCACGACGTGCGGCAGCGTTTCGATGTCGAGGCCGCGCGCGGCGATGTCGGTCGCCACCAGCACGCGCAGCGCCTGGTCCTTGAAACGCTTGAGGGCTCGCGTGCGCGCGCCCTGGCTCTTGTTGCCGTGGATGGCGTCGGCCTCGATGCCGTCGCGCTCGAGCTGCTCGGCGAGGCGGTTGGCACCGTGTTTGGTACGCGTGAACACGAGCACCTGCTGCCAGTCGCCGGTCTTCACCAGGTGCGAGAGCAGCGCGCGCTTGCGGTCGTGCGCCACCGGATGCGCGATCTGGTCGACCAGCTCGGCGGGCGTGTTGCGACGCATGACTTCGACCGTGACCGGATCGTGCATGAAGGTGGCGGCGAGCGCGCGGATTTCTTCCGGGAAGGTGGCCGAGAACAGCAGGTTCTGGCGCTTCTGCGGCAGGAGTTTCAGGATGCGGCGGATGTCGTGAATGAAGCCCATGTCCAGCATGCGATCGGCCTCATCGAGCACCAGGATCTCGACGTGGCGCAGATCGATGGTGCGCTGCTGCACGTGATCGAGGAGGCGCCCCGGCGTGGCGACGACGATGTCGACGCCGCGCTTGAGCTCCGCGATCTGCGGCTGGATGCCGACGCCGCCGAAAACGACGGTCGCGCGCAGCTTCGAGTACTTACCGTAGGTGCGCACGCTTTCGTGTACCTGCGCGCACAGCTCGCGCGTCGGCACGAGGACCAGCACGCGGATCTGGCGCTGCGGCGCACCGAGCAGCTGCAGGATCGGCAGCGTGAAGCCCGCGGTCTTGCCGGTGCCGGTCTGCGCAGCGCCGAGCAGGTCGCGCCCGGCGAGCACGACGGGAATGGCTTGCGCCTGGATCGGGGTGGGGATGGTGTAGCCCTGCTCGGCGACAGCGCGGAGCAGCTCGGCCTGGAGGCCGAGTGAATCAAACGACGTAGTGATGACTTTCTCCTGGTATCGGCCCGGGAAGGAGAACCCTTCTACCGGTTCAGGCCGATGCTTTTTAGGCTTGTTATTCGAAGTCCAGGATGGACTGACTAACGACTGGAACGCAAACCGGAAGTACACGCTGCAGAAACCTTGCGCGCATTATACACGTTTACGCTCGGCGAGCGCGGCGGCCTCATTCCCCGCCAGCGCGGCGAGCACGATGGCGCCGCCGGCGAGTGTGCTGCCCGCAGGCACTTCTCCCGCGCCGAGCCAGGTCCACAGCGGCCCCAGTATGACTTCGAGCAGCGCCAGCAGCGCGATCTCGGGCGCGGTGAGCTTGCCGGCGGCGAGCACGAGCATCAAGCAGGGCACGCCGAGCTGAAAGATGCCGAGCGCGGCGAGGACCGCGAAATCGCGCGCGCTCGCCATCCAGGGCAGTGCGAAGGGCAGCGTGACGGCCGCCGAGATGAGCGCTCCCAGCATGACCGCCGGCATCAGGTCGAGGTGCGCCGCGCTCTTGCGCAGCACGACGATATTGATCGCGCCGGCGATCGGGATGGTGAGTGCGAGCGCCAGTCCGGCGACATGGCGCGGGTCGTCCGCCGAGAATCCGGCGCCGAACATCGCCCCCATGCCGAGGCGCGCGGCGACGATCGCGAGCCAGCTGCGCCCGGGAATCGGCTCGCGCAGCATGAAGAACGCGAGCAGCGCCGTGCACAGCGGCCCCAGGCTCGAGACCACCAGCACGTTGGCGACGGTGGTGAGGGTGAGCGCCACGATGAAGCAGGTGAACATCACTGCCCACATCGCGCCCGAAACGAGTCCCGGCACGCCCGCCTCGCGCAGCGTGTCCCAGGGCCGCCGGTCCTGCAGGAACAGCAGCGCGAAAAAGACGAACACGGCGGCGAAGCTGGAGCGCCAGAACGCCATCTCGAAGGCGCCGGCGGACTGGACCTGGCGCGTCAGCACGCCGGCCATACTCCACAGCACCGGCGCGATGACCATCAGCGCAAGCGCCACGCCGCGCCTGGGCGGGGGCAGGGCGCTCACGCGGCCTTGCGCTGCGCGAGGAATTCGCTCAGCGCCTGCGCCGTGTGCCCACGTGCCGCGCGCTCGGGCGGGCCCTGGTAGACCACCTTGCCGCCCGCGTCGCCGCCTTCGGGCCCGAGGTCGATCAGCCAATCGGCTTCCGCGATGATGTCGAGGTTGTGCTCGATCAGCACCACGGTGTTGCCGGCGTCGACCAGGCGGTGCAGGACGCGGATCAGTTTTTCGACGTCCGCCATGTGCAGGCCTACTGTCGGCTCGTCGAGGACGTAGAGGGTTTTGGGGGTAGTAAAAGCTTTCCCCCGACTTCCAAAAGAAGAGGCGGAAGTCGGGGGATGTGTAGAGAGGCGGAACTCGCGAACTTTTGAGAGTTCGGTGACGAGCTTGATGCGCTGCGCCTCACCGCCCGACAGCGTCGGACTCTGCTGTCCGAGCGTCAGGTATCCCAGTCCCACGTCCTGCAGCAAGCGCAGCGCGTGGTGGATCGAGCCGTGCGCGGCGAAGAAATCCACCGCCTCGTCGACGCTCATCGCCAGCACGTCGCCCACCGATTTGCCGCGCAGGTGCGCGCCGAGGGTCTCGCTGTTGAAGCGCAGGCCGTTGCAGGCTTCGCAAGCGACTTTCACGTCGGGCAGGAAGCTCATCTCGATCTTCTTCTGGCCCTGGCCTTCGCAGGCGTCGCAGCGTCCGCCCTTGGTGTTGAAGGAGAAGCGGCTCGGGCCCCAGCCGCGGATGCGCGCTTCGCTGGTGTCGGCGAACAGGCGCCGGATGGCATCCCAGAAGCCGACGTAGGTGGCGGGGCAGGAGCGCGGGGTCTTGCCGATCGGCGCCTGGTCGACTTCGAGGACGCGCTCGACGAGCTTGCGGCCCTTCAGCGATTTGCAGCCGATCGGGCCGCCGGCCTTCAGGCTGTCGTGCAGGACGTCGCGCGCGAGGGTGGATTTGCCCGACCCGGAGACGCCGGTGACGACGCTCAGGCGCGCAACGGGGAACCGGACGTCGATCTTCTTCAGGTTGTGCAGCGCTGCGCCCGCGAGCTCGATGGCGGGCGCGTCCCTGGGCACGGCGCGGCGCGGCTGCAACGGATGGCGCAGCGGATTGGCGAGGAAGTGTCCG
>JBDTMD010000359.1:0-3239 GCA_039934435.1 Burkholderiales bacterium | reverse complement strand
CGTGACGCTCGCCGCGCGCGACGGCGGCACCGAGGTACGCATGACGCATTCCGGGTTCCCCGACGAAGCGATGTGCGATTCGCACAAGGAAGGCTGGGGCTCCTGCCTCAACCGCCTCGCCGACCTGCTCGACCCCGCAGGCACCGCGGCGAGCGTTTCGCTGCAGGGCGACCCGCGCAGCACCTATACGCGCACGGCGCGCATCGGCCTCGCCGAGAAGGGCATCAAGTACCAGATGCAGCAATGCGCGCCGCACACGCCCGAGATCGACGCGGTCCATCCGTGGGGGCGCATTCCGGTGCTGTGCGATGGCGACGTGCGCCTGTTCGAGACCAGCGCCATCCTGCGCTATGTCGAGGAAGCTTTCCCGGGGCCCACCCTGCTGCCGCAGAACATCCGCGACCGCGCGATCGCCGAGCAGTGGGTGAGCGCGATCAACAGCTACGTCTACGACGTCGCCATCCGGCGCTACGTCCTGCAGTACGTGTTCAAGAAGGAAGATCGCAGCGTGCTCGAGGCGGCGGCGAAGGAGCTGCCGGCGATCCTGCAGCATTTCGAGCGCGGCTACGCGCGGCCGTTCCTTGCCGGCCAGAACCCGACGCTGCCGGACTATTTCCTTGCGCCGATCGTCGGCTACCTGGAGATGTTCCCGGAGTCGCAGGCGGCCCTGGCGAGCAGTCCGCAACTGATGCGCGCGCACGCGGCGCTCAAGGAGCGGCCGAGCTGGAAGGAAACGCAGCCGTGAATGAAGCGCTCGCCGCGCGCATGCGCAAGGCGTTTGCGGGCCGTCGCAACATCGAAGAAAAGAAGATGTTCGGCGGCGCCTGCTTTCTGCTTCGCGGCCACATGCTGTGCGGCATGGGCGAGGACAAGTTCATGTTCCGCGTCGGCAAGGAACAGGATGCGGCCGCGCTCAAGCGCCCGGGCGCCAGACCGATGGACATCACCGGACGCGCGATGAAGGGTTTCGTCTGGGTCGAGCCGAAGCGCTGCGACGCGCGCGCGCTGAAGCGCTGGATCGCCCTGTCGGAACGCTACGTCGGCAAGCTGCCGGCAAAACGGTGAGTCAGTAGCCGGCGGCGCGGTCGACCAGGTTAATCGGCGCCGCGCCGCGCCGCACGCGCTCGACGTTCTCCACGATCTTCGCCACCGCGGTGCGCGGCTCGGTGAGTGCCGCGATGTGCGGCGTGATGGAGACGCCGGGGTGCGCCCACAGGGGAGATTCCGCGGGCAGCGGCTCCTTGTCGAAGACGTCCAGGTACGCATGCGCGAGCTGACCTGCGTCGAGCGCGGCGACGAGATCCGGCGCTACCACGTGCGCGCCTCGGGCGACGTTGATGACGCAGCCGCCCCTGGGCATGCGCGCGAAGGCGCGGGCGTTCAGCACGCCGCGCGTCTGCGCGGTAAGCGGCAGCAGGCAGACGAGCGCCTGCGAGCGCGAAATGACTTCGTCGAGGTCGGTGGCGCAGCGCACGCCGTCGATCGATTTCTGCCGGCGGCTCCAGCCGCGGACCTGGAAACCCAATGCCAGGAGCTTCGACGCGGCGTAGCTGCCGAGCTCGCCCAGCCCGAGCAGGCCGACCGTGCGGTCCGAGGGCAGCAGCTGCGGGTGCGACTTCCAGGTGCGCGCGCGCTGCTGCGCGCGGAACAGGTAATGGTGGCGGTGCCAGTCGAGCACGCTGGCGATCACGGTCTCGGCCATGGCGTGCACCATGCCGGGATCGATGAGCCGCGCCAGCGGCACGGTGAGCGGCACTTCGGCGTCGGCGAGGATGTTTTCCACACCCATCCACAGCGACTGGATGAGCTTGAGCCGCGGCAGCTGCGCAAAAGTGCCCCGCGGATGCGTGGCGACGATCGCCACGTCGATGGCGCCGCCGTTCACCTCCGGCCAGGCGAAGAAGCGGTCCTGCGGCAGCGCCGGCTCGAGCAGGTGCCGCCAGCGCTCGGGATCTTCCTTCGTCGAGGCGAAGAGGAGGTTCAACTCCCGGGCTTGAAGCCGGAGGCCTTGATCACCGGGCCCCACTGCTCGTAGTCGCGGCGATGGATGCGCGCGAGTTCCGCGGGCGGCAGGCCGGTGGGCTCCATGCCGTAGTTGTCGAGGCGCTGCACGACATCGGGTTCGTGCAGTGCGGCGATGATCGCCTTGGAGAGCCGATCGATCACCGCGGGCGGCGTGCCGGCGGGCGCATAGGCCGCGTACCAGCCGCCGCCCTCGATGTCGAGGCCGAGCTCGCGGAACGTCGGCACGTCGGGCAGGTGCTTCGAGCGCGTCGCGCCCGAGGTCGCCACGGCGAGCACCTTGCCCGCCTTGTGCTGCGGGGCGACGTCGGACACCGTGCCCATGAAGGCGGCGATCTGGCCGCCGAGCAGGTCGGTCATCGCCGCGGCCGTGCCGCGGTAGCCGATGTGATTGAGCTGCAGGCCCGCCTTCTCGGCGAATAGCAGCGAGAAGAAGTGCGGCAGGCTGCCGGTGGCGGCCGAAGCGTAGTTGGCGTACTTCAGATCCTGCTTCACCAGGGCGATGTACTCCTGCAGCGATTTCGCCGGCGTCGCCGGGCCCATGGCGAAGGCGAAGAGGAAATTCGCCGTGTGCGCCACCGGCGCGAAGTCCTTGAACGGGTCGTAGGGCAGCTGCTGGATGTGCGGCGCGGTGACGACGGTGACCAGCGGCGTCATCACCAGCACGGTGCCGTCTGCGGGCGAGCTCTTCAGCGCCGCCATGGCGATCTGGCCGGCGGCGCCGGTGCGGTTCTCGACGATCACGTTCTGGCCGAGCGCGGCCTGCATTTTGTCGGCCACCATGCGCGTCATGGCGTCGAGGCTGGCGCCGGCGGGAAAGCCGACCAGGAACTTGATGGTGCCCTGCTGGGCGAGGGCGCTGCCGGAAAGCAATGCGGCGGCGAGCGCGCAGACGAGTTTCTTCATGGGGTTTCCTCCTCTGCGGGCGATGTTAGCATTTGCGCCAGGAGGACTTGGCCATGGCCATCCGCAATTTCACCGAGAAGAACCTCACCGCCGAAGTCCTGAAGCGCGTCGGCAAGGCGCCCGACAAGCGCATGCGCCAGATCGCGCAGAGCCTGGTCAAGCACCTGCACGCCTTCGTGCGCGAAGTGCGCCCGACGCGGGAGGAATGGTTCGAGGGCATCCAGTTCCTGACCAAGACCGGGCACATGTGCGACGGCAAGCGCCAGGAGTTCATCCTTCTGTCGGACACGCTCGGCGTGTCGATGCTGGTG
>JBDTMD010000358.1:0-3240 GCA_039934435.1 Burkholderiales bacterium | reverse complement strand
CAAGGCGCTTTCCTGCGGCGGCTGCGGCGTGCGGCGCTCGATCAGCCAGCGCCAGCGGAAGTAGCCCATGTTGCGGTCGAACCAGTTGCGGCGCTCCTCGCCCGGCTCGCGCGCGCGGCGCCACTCGTCATAGCGCGGGCGGGGATCGGCGAGCTGCTCGCGCAGCGTCGCGCCTTCGAGCGGCCGCGCGCCGCGATTGGCGACCTCCAGGGCGTAGCTGAAGGGCTCGCCCGCGGTGGCGTAGCGGGGAAGCTCGCGCTGCACCTCGACCCGCGCGCGAAACAAAAGGCTCGCGCCCCAGGCGAGCGCGAGCAGCGCGCCGAGCAGCGTCGCCGCCTGGTAGCTCAGGTTCTGGGTGGTGTCGAGGCCCGCGGCGCCGGCCGCGCCGGCCGCGCCGAGCGCCAGCCGGCCGGCGGCGGTGAGCCGCTCGCGCAAGGCATGATCGAGCGCGCTGACCGCGCGTAGCGCGATGTAGAGCAGGCGCCTCAAGCCGGGACTTTCACCTCGCGCAGCAGGTCGCCGACGAGCGTGGCCGCCGAAAGTCCGGCGAAGCGCGCCTGCGGGTCGAGCACCATGCGGTGCGCAAGCGTTGCCACGGCGAGCTCCTGCACGTGCTCGGGACGCACGTACTCTTCGCCATCGAACAGGGCAAGGGCCTTGGCGGTATGGGTGAGGGCGATGGAAGCCCGCGGGCCGCAGCCGAGGACCACCTGGGGCGCGGCGCGCGTGCGCCGCACCAGCTCGACCACGTAGTGCTTCAATTCTTCGGCCACCCGCACGCGGCGCACCGCCTGTTTCAGTGCCAGCACCTGTTCGCGCGACGCCACCGGGCCGATGCGCTCCAGCGGGTGGCCGAGATCCTGCGCCGAGAGCACCGCGACCTCGGTATCGGCGTCGACGTAGCCGAGCGCGAGGCACAGCGCGAAGCGATCCATCTGCGCCTCGGGCAGCGGATAGGTGCCGCGGAATTCCACCGGGTTCTGCGTCGCGACGACGAAAAACGTCGGATCCATGATGTGCGTGCGACCCTCCACCGACACCTGGCCCTCGGCCATCACTTCGAGGAGCGCCGACTGCGTGCGCGGCGACGCGCGGTTGATCTCGTCGGCGAGCAGGATCGAGGTGAACACCGGCCCCTCGCGGAAATCGAAAGTCTGGTCGCGCTGGTTGAACACCGACACGCCGAGGATGTCCGAGGGCAACAGATCGGGCGTGAACTGCACGCGCGCGAACGGCGCGCCGATGGAAGCGGCGAGCGCCTTGGCGAGCGTGGTCTTGCCGGTGCCGGGAAAATCGTCCACCAGTACGTGACCGCCGGCGGCGAATGCGGCGAGGAGCTTGCGCACCTGCGCGTGCTGGCCGCGCATCACGGCTTCGATATTGGCGGCGATGCGCTGAAAGAGTTTCTGTGCGTCGACCGCCTGCACGCTAGAACTTCTCGCCCCAGGGCCGCAGGTCGGCCTCGAAGGTCCAGGCCGAGCGCGGCTGCGCGTGGATCTGGTAGTAGAGCTCGGCGATCGCGTCGGTGCCGAGCATGGCGTCGGGCGCGAGGTCCTTGACGCGCTCCGGAAAGCGGCTGCGCACCGCCGCGGTGTCGATCATGCCGTCGATGACGAAATGCGCGACGTGGATGTTCTTCGGCCCGAGCTCGCGCGCCATCGACTGCGCCACCGCGCGCAGGCCGTTTTTAGCCGCGGCGAAAGCGGCGAAGTTCGCCGCGCCGCGCATCGACGCGGTCGCGCCGGTGAACAGGATTGTGCCCTGGCCGCGCGGCGCCAAGCGCCGCGCCGCCTCGCGGCCGAAGAGAAAACCCGCGTAGCAGCCCAGGCGCCAGATCTTCTCGAACAGGTCGGCGGGCGTGTCCTGGATCGGCGCACGGAAGTTGGACCCGGCGTTGAACACCGCCACCTGCACCGGGCCGTGCTCGGATTCGAGCGCGTCGAAAAGCGCGATGACCTCCTGCTCCTGGCGCACGTCGGTGGGCGCGGCGAACGCCTTGCCGCCGGTCTTCTGGATGTCGCCCGCGAGTCGCGCGAGGCGCTCGGCGCTTCGTGCCGCGAGCGCGACGTTGAATCCGGCCCGCGCGAAGCGCCTGGCCAGGGCAAAGCCCAGGCCTTCGCCCACGCCGGCGACCACCGCGACCGGAGGCTTTTCCATGCCGGCCATTCTAGAGCGAGGCCGCCAGCTCCGCGCCTTCGAGCATGGCGCGCTTGGCATCGAGCTCGGCGGCGAGCTTCGCGCCGCCAATGACGTGCCGGGCGGCTAGCGGCCGGTGCGGCTCCTGGCCGGCGCAGAGCACCACCGTGTCGGCGACGATGACCTGCTCACCGCCGTCCACGGAAATGTGCACGCCCGCGTCGTCGATGCGCCGGTACTCGACCCCTTTCAGCATCGCCACGCCGCTACGCGCCAACTCGGCGCGGTGCACCCAGCCGGTGGTGCGGCCGAGCGTCGCGCCAAAAGGACCGGCCGAGCGCTTGAGCATCGTGATCCGGTGCGCCGGATGGGCGGCGGGCGGCCCCTTGGGATCGAGGCCGCCGGCGGCGGCGCGGTCGCGCACGATGCCCCAGTGCGCGGCGAACGCCTCGGGGTCGAGCGTGGCGCGTTCGTTGCGCTCGAGCAGATAGAGCGCGACGTCGAAGCCGATGCCGCCGGCGCCGATGATGGCCACGTTCTTGCCGGGCTGGGCGCGGCCCGAAAGCAGCTCCGTGTAGCCGACGACGCTGCGGTGATCGACGCCGGCAATGGCGGGCGTGCGCGGCTCGATGCCGCTGGCGAGAACCACCTCGTCGAAGCTGGCGAGCTCGGCTTCACCCGGGGCGTGCTCGAGCACCACTTTCGCGCCGGCGCGCCGGATGCGCTCGGCATAGTAGGCGATCGACTCGGCGAACTCCTGCTTGCCGGGAATGCACTTCGCGAGGTTGAACTGGCCGCCGAGCTGCGCCGCTTTCTCGAACAGGACCACCTCGTGGCCGCGCTCCGCGGCGACCGCGGCACACGACAGGCCCGCCGGGCCGCCGCCCACCACGGCGACCCGCTTGCGCTTCCTCGTCGGGGCGAAGATCAGCTCGGTTTCGCGCCCGGCGCGCGGGTTGACGACGCAGCTCGCCGGCTGGCCGATGAAGTAATGGTCGAGGCAGGCCTGGTTGCAGGCGATGCAGATGTTGATCGCGGCGCGGTCGCCCGCCTTGGCCTTGACGGCGAACGCCTCGTCGGCGAGGAAGGCGCGCGCCAGCGACA
>JBDTMD010000357.1:0-3241 GCA_039934435.1 Burkholderiales bacterium | reverse complement strand
CCGTATCCTGGCGCGCAACGACCGCCAGGCCGAGATCTACCGCGGCCTGAAGATGCTCGCCGACCGGTACGGCGCACTGATCCGCGACGGCTTTCCGAAGATCAAGCGCCGCGTCTCGGGCTACAACCTCGACCAGCTGCTGCCGGAGAACGGCTTCAACGTCGCGCGCGCGCTGGTCGGCTCGGAGGGCACCTGCGCGCTGACGCTGCAGGCGAAGGCGACGCTGGTGAAGAGCCCGCGCCACCGGCTGCTGCTGGTGCAGGGCTACCCGGACATCTACGCCGCCGGCGATGCGGTGCCCGAGATCCTGGCGGCCGGCCCCATCGCCTGCGAGGGCCTGGACGAGAAGATCATCGGCGGCCTGCGCGAGCGCGAGGTGCGCCTCGGCGACCTCGAGCTGCTGCCCGAGGGCAAGGCCTGGCTGCTGGTCGAGTTCGGCGGCGAGACGATGGAGGAGGCGATCGACAAGGCGAGCGCCTTGCGCGGCAATCTGGTCACCGACGCCGCGCAGATCGCGCGGCTGTGGGCGATCCGCGAGACCGGCGCCTCGGCGACCTCGCTGAACCTCAAGGGCGCGCCCGGGCCCGACCCGGTGGTCGGCTGGGAGGACGCCGCGGTCGACCCGCTGCGCCTGGGAGATTACCTGCGCGAATTCCAGGCGCTGGTCGACCGCCAAGGCTACCGTACTTCGTTGTACGGGCATTTCGGCGACGGCTGCATCCATGCCCGCATCACCTTCGAGCTGCGCACGCCCGCGGGCCTGGCGCAGTGGCGCGGCTTCCTGCAGGCGGCGGCCGCGCTGGTGGTGAAGTACGGCGGCTCGCTCTCGGGCGAGCACGGCGACGGCCAGGCGCGCGCCGAATTCCTGCCGGCGATGTACGGGCCCGAGTTGATGCGCGCGTTCCGCGAGTTCAAGCGCATCTGGGACCCGCTAAACCGCATGAATCCCGGCAAGCTGGTGAACGCCGTGGGCGAGGTGCTGCGCGTCGACGAAAACCTGCGCCTCGGCCCGCAATACAAGCCGGTGACGATGCAGACGCGCCTCGCCTTTCGCGGCGAGATTGGCGACGGCTTTGGCCGCGCCGTCGAGCGCTGCATCGGCATGGGCAAGTGCCGCGCCAAAGCGGGCGGCACCATGTGCCCGAGCTACCGCGCCACCGGCGAGGAGCGCTATTCGACGCGCGGGCGCGCGCGCCTGCTCTGGGAGATGCTGCAGGGCGAGGTCGTCACCGACGGCTGGCAGAGCGAAGAGGTCAAGGAGGCGCTCGACTGGTGCCTCGCCTGCAAGGGCTGTCGCAGCGACTGCCCGACGCATACCGACATGGCGGCCTACAAGTCGGAATTCCTGTCGCACTACTACGAAAAGCGCATGCGGCCGCTCGCGGTGCAGGCGCTGGCGCGGATCGGCGAATGGGCGCCGCTCGCCGCGCGCGCGCCGGCGCTGGCGAATGCCCTGGGCGCGCTCGGCCGGCCGGTGGCCGGACTGTCGGCGACGCGGCGGCTGCCGCGCCTCGCGGCGAAGAGCTTTCGCGCGCAATTCGTCCCGGCCGGCGACGGCGAGCGCGTCATCCTGTTCGACGACACGTTCAATGGCTATTTCCGGCCGGCGACCGCCAGCGCCGCCGCGCTGGTGCTGGCGCACGCCGACTGCCGTGTCGAGCTGCCGCGCGCGCACCTGTGCTGCGGCCGGCCGTATTACGACGCCGGCATGCTCGACAAGGCGAAAGCGGCGCTCGGGCGCGTGCTCGAGGCGCTCGAGCCGGGCGTGCCGGTGGTGGTGCTCGAGCCCGCGTGCCTGTCGGTGTTCCGCGACGAGCTGCAGCAGCTCTATCCGGACGATGCGCGTGCCGTGGAACTCGCGCGCAACGTGCATTCGCTGGCCGAATTTCTCGACCAGCGCGGCTACGTACCGCGGCGCTCATTCGGGCGCGCGCTATTGCAGGGCCATTGCCACCAGAAGGCGCTGTGGGGAACGGCGGCGGACGTGAAGCTGCTGCAAGCGGCGGGCCTGGAGGTTGAGGCGCCCGACACCGGCTGCTGCGGCATGGCGGGCTCCTTCGGCCTGAAGGAAGCGCACGAGGCAGCCTCGCGCCGGATCGCCGAGTTGGCGCTGCTGCCTCAGCTGCGCTCGGCGGCACCCGACATGATGGTGGTGGCCGACGGATTTTCCTGCCGCGAGCAGATCGAGGGCCTGGGCGGGCGCTCGACACTGCATCTCGCCGAAGTACTGGCGGCCGCACTGAAATGAAGGCGCTCCTCGCCGCGGCGCTGCTGGCCGCCGGCGCGGCGCAGGCCGAGACCCCGACCGAACGGCTGCTGCAAGCGATCGCGGAAGGCAAGGAGCCGGTGGCCGCGATCCTGGTGCTCGGCGGCAAGGTCGACATCGAGGCGCGCAACGCGGCGCGCGAGACGCCGTTGCACCTTGCCGCGGAAAAGGACATGCACGCGCTGACGCGGCTGCTGCTCGATGCCGGCGCGCGGGTGCGCGCGCGCACCGCCACCGGCGAGACGGCGCTGCACCACGCGGCGTTGAACGAGGATCCCGCCGTGTCGCTCCTGCTGCTCGACGCCGGCGCCGATCCGCGCGCGCTCAACGACCACGGCGAATCGGCGCTGCACTGGGCGGCGTACGGCGGCCACGAGGCCGTGGTGCGGCTGCTCCTCGAGCGCGGCGCCGATGCCGATGCCGTGAATCTCGACGGCAACCTGGCGCTGCACGGCGCGGCCGCCGCCGGCCACGCGGGCACGGTGCGGCTGCTGCTCGCGCGTACGCGCGCGCCGCGACTGCAGAACCTAGAAGGCAAGACGCCGCGCGAGCTCGCGCTCGAGCGCGGCCACGAAGACGTGGCGGCGCTGCTCCCCTAGGACTGGCTGAGGCCGAAGGCTGCGGCGAGTAGCTCGTACGACCGCAGCCGCGTCGCGTAGTCGCCGGTGATGGTGAGGGCCATTAGTTCATCCGCACCGTAGCGTTCCGCGAGCGCCGTCAGCTCGCGCCGGCATTTCTCCGGGCCGCCGATCACCGCGCGCTCGCGCTGGCCGAGCACATAGCGCTGCTCTTCCGCGGTATAGGTGTGACGCTCGGCTTCGGCGAGCGTCGGCACCGGCGTGTCGTGGCCCAGCGCCATGTGCAGGCGGCGCAGGTCGATCGACGCGGCGAGTCGCTCGGCTCCGGCATCGTCGTGCGCGCAGATCACGAACACGCAGACGATCGCCGCCGGCGATTTCTCCCGTGCCGAAGGCT
>JBDTMD010000356.1:0-3244 GCA_039934435.1 Burkholderiales bacterium | reverse complement strand
CCTTGCAGCCGATGCATTTGGAGATGTCGATCAGCTTGGCCACCTTCTGGGTTTGACGCAGGCCGGGGCCGGCTGATGAGCGCGCGGCAGATTTCGATGCGGCGCCGGTCGATCATCGGCAGCGCGCCCACCGCCTCGAACAGGCGCCCCGCGAGCGGCGCGTCGAACACCTGCACCAGCTCGCGCGCCTCGGCGTCGGCCTGCTCGACCTGGCGCGCGAACGCGCGCCGCCTGACGAGGTTGAACCACAGCCCGTGCGCCAGGCGCTTGTGGTTGCCGAGCATGATGTTGTCGAAGATCGACAGCGGCAGGCACAGGCGCGAGCGCTGGAAGGTGCGCGCGATGCCCGCTTCATAGACCGCCTGCGCCGTGACGTTGGTGATGTCGCGGCCGAGGAAGCGGGCACGGCCTGCGCTCGCCTCATAGATGCCGGTGAGGACGTTGAAGCAGGTGGTCTTGCCCGAGCCGTTGGGGCCGATGAGGCCGACGATCTCGCCTTCGCCCACCTGCATATCCAGCTGGTCGAGCGCGACGAGGCCGCCGAAGCGCCGGCTGAAGCCCTCGAGTGCGAGCACCGGAGTGTTCATCGCGGCTTCCAGCCGGGCAGGTACACGCGCAACTGACGCGGCAGCAGGCCCTCGGGCCGGAACAGCAGCACCATGATCACCATCGCCGCGTAGAGCAGGAAGCGGTACTCCTGGATCAGCTGCAGCTTCTCCGGCAGCATCACCACGATCGCCGCGGCGAGCACCGCGCCCCAGGGGTTGCCGATGCCGCCGAGCAGGATGATCGACACCATGATCAGCGAGTCGCCGAAGGTGAAGTTGGTCGGCGCGATGAAGCCGAGCATCAGCGCGTAGAGTGCGCCGGCGACGCCGGCCATGAAATTGCCCAGCGTGAAGGCGACGATTTTCCAGCGCCCGATGTGGATGCCGAAGCAGGCCGACGCCGTCTCGTCCAGGCGCACGGCGTCCAGGCTCAGGCCGATCCACGAGCGCTCGAGGCGGCGCGTGAGCGCGAACGCGATCGCCACCAGCGCCAGCGCCACCAGCACGTAATTGACGTAGAACGAGAATTCGATGCCGGCGACGCTGAAATTCTCGTTGAACGTCCAGCCGAAGATCTGCATGCTGGGCAGCTTCAGGCCCTGCGGCCCGCCGAGCGTGTCGTTGACCTCGAGGAAGGTCTTGAACAACAGGCCGAAGGCGATCGTCACCACCGCCGAGTAGTGGCCGCGGGTGCGCAGCACCGGCACGATCAGGATCGAGCCGATCAGCGCCGCCACCACGCCGCCGAGCGCGAGCACCAGGAGGTGCGGCAGCGGCGTGTGCGCGCTGAGCACCGCCGCCGTATAGCAGCCGCTGCCCATGAACGCCGCGGCGGCGAAATTCACCATGCCGGTGTAGCCGAACTGGATGTTCAGACCGAGGCAGACCAGCAGGTACACCAGCACCGTGCCCAGCATGAGCAGCGGGAAGTGGTCGTTGTGGAAGAACAGCACGAACACCAGGACCGCCGCCAGCGCCATACGGTTCATGGCGGGCTCGCGCTCGGTGAAGGCGCGCAATGCCGGCGTGAGCCAGCCGATGCGGCGCGCCGCCAGCGCGCCTACCACCGCCACCGCCAGCGCCGCCACCACCTCCCACTCGCTTTCGGCCCACATGAAGCCGATGGCGAGCGCGGTGACCAGCGCCACGGCGATCGCCCCGGGCCACAGCGCCACCTTCATACCCGTTCGCTCGTACGCTCGGCGATCAGGCCGGTCGGGCGCCAGGCCATGATGGCGATCACCACGGCGAAGGCGAACACGTCCTTGTAGGCGCTGGCGAAGGGCAGCGCCACCGCGCCGATGGTCTGCAGCGCGGCGAACAGAAAACCCCCCAGGATCGCGCCGTAGATGTTGCCCAGGCCGCCGACGATCGCGGCGCTGAAGCCGATCACGCCAAGCAAGAGGCCCATGCCGAAATTGATCTCGCTGTAATACAGGCCGTGCATGACGCCGGCAAAGGCCGCCACCGCCGAGCCAAGCGCAAAGGTCATCAGTACGATGAGCGTGAAATTGATGCCCATGGTCTTCGCGGTCTCCTCGTCCTGCGCCACCGCGCGGATCGCCAGGCCCAGCTTGGTGCGGTTGATCAGCACGTGGATGGCGACGATCACCGCCAGGCCGCCGAGAAACAGCAGCACGCTGTCCAGGCGCAGGTTGAAGCTGCCGAGCGCCACCGCGTCGTCCGGCAGGAGGCGCGGGAAACGTTTCGGATTCGCCCCGTCCGGGAAGAACAGCCGCACGCATTCGCGCAGCACCGTGCCAAGCATCAGCGTCAACAGCAGGATGTTGAGCGGCGGCGCGGATTTCAGCGGCATGACGAGGTACTTGGCGATCAGCGCACCGAGGATCGCCATCGCGCCGGTGGCGACGAGGAGCACCGCCGACAACTGCAGCCAGGGGTTGGTGGCGCCCATCGCCTGCAGGCCCAGGTAGATCGAAAAGCCGGCAAAGGTGCCCACGGTGAGCACGTCGCCGTGGCTGAACTGAATGATGTTGAGCACGCCGAAGAACAACGTGAAGCCGACGGCGACCAGGGCGTACATCATGCCCAGCATCAGGCCGTTGGCGATGAATTGCGCGAGGAGTCCGGCGTCCATGCCAATGAAATGAGGCGGGCGCTGCGCCCGCCCCTCTCGAGCGTCAGGTCCGGGGGCTTAGCGCCCTACTTTCCGGCGAGCTTGCGCTTGCCGCTCGCGTACTCGCTGTCTTCCCAGACCACCCACTTGCCGTCCTGGGCGACGTACTTGGTGATCGCCGCCACCGTGTTCTGGCCGTGGTCGTCGAAGCTGATCTTGCCGACGATCGAGTCGACGTTGTTCACGTGCTCGAGTGCCGCCGTGACCTTCTTGCGATCCGGTCCGACGCGCTCGATGGTGTCGAGGATCAGGTTCATCGCCGCGAAGGCGAAGGCGCCATAGGCCTCGGGCCCTTCGGCGTACTTGGCCTGGGCATATTTCGCCGTGAAGAACAGGCCGCCCGGCAGCTTGTCGATCGGCGCGCCTTCGCGGAAGGCGAGCGCGCCCTCGGCCAGCGGGCCGAGGCCCTCGATGAAGGCGTCGGACACGATGCCCGAGGTGCCGATGAACTGCGCCTTGATGCCGAGCTTGTCCATCTGCGAGCGGATGCGCACGCCGATCGGCGTCAGCCCGCCGAAATAGATCACGTCGGGATTGAGCGCCTTGATCTGGGTGAGTT
>JBDTMD010000355.1:0-3258 GCA_039934435.1 Burkholderiales bacterium | reverse complement strand
GTTCGCCGGGGCCGGCCACGAACACTTCGCCGCGCGATTTGCCAATAGTCTCGCGCGCGGGCAACGCAGTGAGGGGCTCCTGAGCAGCGGACGCGATCGTGCTACGCGGTGACGCAGACGCGGGCGCGGACTGCGGCGCCGGCGCCAGCGCCGGCGCGAATATCGCCGCAACGGCGGTCGCACCCGCCGCGAGTGCCAGCCAGGCCAGTCGCTTCTTGCGTTCCATAGCGCTGCAAGTAAATCCCTTTCCCGAGCGCTCCGCAAGCATCGCGGACAGGATGCTGCGGCCTTCTTGACATCGTCTTTGGACAAGGCGTAGCGTAATCACTCACCCGCATTCGGGGTGCATCCCAGGGAGGAACCCCATGCGTAAGAACCGGAATTGGGCCGCAGTGTCGCTGCTGGCGGCCTTCGCGTTCGTCACCTGTGCGGCAGCTGCAGCAGATGTAGAGGTGCTGTTCGACCGCCACGACCGCGCGAAGACCATCTTCCCGAGCAACCAGTTCACCGTCCTCGACTTCAGCCAGGCCACGTTCCGCCGGGTGCACCTCGCCAAGCCCGACTGCACGGTGAACCAGGTGCGCTGCGACGACATCGCCGTCCTCAATCAGCTCGACGGCTTCAACCTGCAGCCGCGGATCTCGATCCCGTTCAGCGGGCGGATCGATCTCGCCTCGGTGGACAGCGACAGCGTGTTCCTCGTCAGCCTGGGCAGCACGCTCGGCCGCGGCTCCTTCCGCGACAAGGTCGGCATCACGCAGATCGTCTGGGATCCCGAAACCAACACCTTGAACGCCGAGCCCGAGGAGCTCCTCGAGCAGCACACGCGCTATGCGATCGTCGTCACCAACCGCGTCCGCGACGCCGCCGGCCACCCGATCGGGGGCGGGCGCTTCGAACGCTTCCAGAAGGACGCCGATAGGGATTACGGCGACGAACTGCGCGAGGGGCTGTCGCGCTCGCAGCGGCGCGACCGCACGCGCGTGGTGGCCGCGAGCGTCTTCACCACCCTGAGCGTCAGCGCGGAGCTGGAGAGAATCCAGGACCGCATCGACCGGAGCCAACCGGCGCCGGTGAGCTTCCAGATCGGCGCGCTTGGCGAGCGCGCGGTCTTTCCCCTCGCGACGGTCAACAGCCTGACGTGGAATCTGCAGCTCACGACCGGCTCGGCCCTCACGCCGGTGCCGCTGCTCGGTCTCGCCGGCTTGTTCGTGCCCGCCCCGGGCGCGGTCGGCACGCTTGCGTTCGGCAAATTCTCCGCGACGAGCTACCTCGGCCCGGATATCACCTTCCCGCCGATCGGCACGCGCCGCGGCACGCCGGCGCCGCAGGCGAGCGGCGAGCTGTATTTCAACCTCGTGCTGCCGGCGAGCCCGCGGCCTGCTGCCGGCTACCCGGTGGCGATCTTCGGGCACGGTTTCGGCGATCACAAGCTCGGCGCCTTCCTGGTCGTCGCCGCCAGCATGGCGCAGCGCGGCATCGCCACCATCGGCATCAACGTAGTCGGGCACGGCTATGGCCCGCTCGGTACGCTGACAGTGGGCACCCCCTCGGGTCCGGTGATCCTTCCCGCGGGTGGTCGCGGTATCGACCAGAACGGCGACGGCGCGATCGGCGGCACCGAGGGCTCGTCCGCAGCGGCGCCGCGCACGCTCGTCGGCAGCGCGGACGCCTTGCGCCAGACGACGGTCGACCTGATGCAGCTCGTGCGCCAGATCCAGGCGGGCATCGACGTCGACGGCGACGGCGCGCCGGATCTGGACGCGGGCCGCATCTACTACTTCGGCCAGTCTTTCGGCGCGATCTACGGCACCATCTTCCTCGGCGTCGAGCCCGGCGTGCGCGTCGGCGTGCCAAACGTCGGTGGCGGGCCGATCATCGACATCGTGCGCCTGAGCCCGGTTTTCCGCGCCGGATTCGCCAATCCCGCGGTCGCGGCGCGCGGCCTGCTCAATGCCGGCGCGGGGTTCAATGAGAACCTGCCGTTGCGCGGCGATCCGCCCCGGGTCAACAATGTTCCAGGCGCGATGGCCGTGCAGGAGTTCATCGACCAGTCGGAGTGGGCAGCGCAGCGCGGCAGCCCCGTGGCCTACGCCCCTTTCTTGCGCAAGGACCCGCTGCGCGGCAATCCGGTCAAGTCGGTGATCCTGCAGATCGCCAAGGGCGACCAGACCGTGCCCAACCCGACGGGCAGCGCGATCGTGCGCGCCGGCGAGCTCGAGGATCGCGTTACGTACTACCGCCACGACCTCAACTTCGCGGCCAATGCCGGACTGACGCGCAATCCGCACACGTTCCTCACGGGCATTCTGCAGCCGCCGCTGGCCATGCAGGTCGTGGGGATGCAGGCGCAGGGGCAGATCGCGAACTTCTTCGCCACCGACGGCTCGGACACGATCGACCCGGACGGCCCGGGGCCGCTGTTCGAGACGCCGATCGTGCTGCCGCTGCCGGAGACGCTGAACTACCTCCCGTAGAGGCGCAGCGTCAGCGCACCGCGCTGTCGATGACCACCGCGACGCCGCTGGCATCATTCGCCACCGGCGCGCTCGCGCCCTGCAAGTCGCCTGGCTGCGGCGTGGCGCCGCCGGATTTCGACACTCGCGCCGTCACCACGACGCGCGGATGCGCCGACAGGTTCATCCCCGGCGCCATCGCCATTGAATCGTCGAGCGCGAATTCGACCGGCAGCTCGCGCGCCCGGCGCCGCAGCACGGCAAGCGGCATCGGCGGCCCGTTCGCGGCGCGCGCATAGATGAACACCGTGTCTTCGGGACCGAACTTGCCCTTCAGCTTGGGCGAGATGCTGACCGTGCCGCGCAGGCCCGCGGCCGGTGCCGCCGCGGCGCGCGGTACCGCGCCAGCGCCGCCGGCCAGCTGCGTGGCCTGCGCCACGTTGTCGCGGATCGCCTGCGCATCGTCGGACGCGGGCGGCACCAGCGGCAGCATGCGCTGCCAGTAGTCTGCGGCCGCCTGGTAGTCCTTGCGCTCGAACGCCGCGGTGCCGGCGAGCGCCAACGCCTTGAGGTTGTTCGGCTCGAGCTCGAGCGCGCGCTGCACGAGCTTTTCCGGCTCGCCCTGCAGGCTGCGGCCGCGCGCCATGGCGAGCGCATCGGCGAAATCGGCCAGCAGCTGCGCGTCGCGCGGCGCGCGCGCCGCGGCCTTGGCGTAGGCATCCACCGCGTCACCGAAGCGTCCAAGAACCGAGTAGGAGCGCCCGAGCATGATCCAACCTTCGACGTCGTCCGGGTTCTCGCG
>JBDTMD010000354.1:0-3263 GCA_039934435.1 Burkholderiales bacterium | reverse complement strand
TGTTCTGTTTCATGCGCGGTCCGACGGGCCGGCGGAGCCGCGTGCGTGGCGCGGTGCCGCGCCGCAGTTCATCCCTTCAGGAAGAACTCCATCTTCACGCCCGCCAGCTCGACCACGTCGTGATCCTTGAGCGCGTGCGGCGCGGTCCCGATGGCCTGGCCGTTCACCGCCGGCGGGTTTGCCCCTTCGACGTGCGTGATGAAGTAGCCCTGCGGACGGCGCGTCAGCACCGCCACCTGCACGCCCGGCTTGCCGAGCGTGGTGAGCGGCTTGGCAAGCTCGAGTTCCTTGCCGGCATTGCCCCCTGACAGGATCTGGATCGCGCCCAATGGGTGGGGACTTTTCGCCGCGGGTGGGGCGGCCGGCGACGGCGCCTGGGCCGGCATCAGGGCCGGAATCGGAACCGGCGTCGTTTGCGAGGTCGTCGGCGTCGGCGTCGGCGCAGCCCTGACTTCCTTCTCGGCAGTGCCCGCGGCAGTGGCACTCGCCGCGACCTGCTGCGCGGCGGTCGCGCGCGCCGCGTCGGCACCGCCGGCACCCATCGACCTTGCCTGATCGGCGGCCGCCCTCATCGCCGAGGGTCGCAGCACCATCGTCTTTTCGAAATCCGCCTTTTCGGCCGTTGCTGCCGGCAACGGTGCCTCGCCGACGAACTTCAGTCGGTACTTGCCCAGCTCGACGACATCGTTGTTCTGCAGGAAATGCTTCTTGACCGGATTGCCGTTGACCAGCGTGCCGTTGGTGCTTCCCAGATCCTCCAGAAAGCAGTCATTCAGGATGGTGACGATGACCGCGTGCTCGCCGCTGACCGCAAGGTTGTCAATCTGGATGTCGTTGTGCGGCTTGCGGCCGATGGTGGTGCGCTCCTTGCTCAAGGGAATTTCCTTGAGCACCAGCCCGTCCATGCTGAGTATCAGTTTTGCCATAGCCGACCCCTGGAGCCTATTTTAACCATCCTAGAAACTTCCCCACCACGCCTCGGGCGGCGGGGTACTCCCGCTGGACGCGCACGAGTATAACCGAAACGTTGTCTTTGCCGCCGTTGTCATTGGCCATCTGCACCAGCTGCTGCGTGGCGAGCTTGAGGTTGGCGCCGAGGGCGTCCAGCGTCATGCTGATGTCGCCGTCCTCCACCATGTCGCTCAGCCCGTCCGAGCACAGCAGGTAGATGTCGCCCGGACTCGTCTCGTACTCGCGAATCTCGGGTTCGACCGTCGGGTCGATGCCGAGCGCCTTGGTGACGAGATTCTTGTGCTGCGCGTGCTTGGCCTGCTCGGCGGTGATCAGGCCCGAGTCGATCTGCTCCTGCAGCAGCGAATGGTCGCGGGTGATCTGCTTCAGGTTGCCGTCGCGCATGCGGTACAGGCGCGAGTCGCCGAGGTGCGCGACCAGCGCCTTGTTGTCGTAGAACAGGCACACCACCAGCGTCGTGCCCATGCCGGCGTACTGCGGCTGGCTCTGCGCCGCATGGTAGATCGATGCGTTCGCCTTCATCACCTGCTCGCGCACCAGTTGGCCGGCGACATTCTTGTTGCTTTGCGGATCGATATCGTAGGGATTCACCCTGGCGAGCAGCTGCTGCATTTCGGTGGTGATCACGGTCGTCGCCATGCCGCTGGCCACTTCGCCGGCGTTGTAGCCGCCCATGCCGTCGGCGAGCACTACGAGGCCGTTGGCGGAATCGGTGGCGATCGAGTCCTCGTTGTGCGAACGCACCATGCCGGGGTCCGTGCAGGTCGCGATCTCGAGGGCGTGGCCCAGATCCATGCGCTCAGAGCTCGATGTCGACGCTCTTCGGCGGACCGCCGGCCGGCGCCGCCGGCGCCGGCCGCGACGCGCCGCTCGCCGCCGCGCGCAACGCCGCGGCAAACTCCTCACCGGACCGGAATCGATCGTCGGGATTTTTGGCGAGCGCCTTGTCGAGAAACGTCACCAGGCCGGGCGGCAGGCGCGGGTTGACGGACAAAATGTCGATGGGCGGCTCATTGGCGATCTTAAACATCAGCTGCGCCATCGACTCACCCTCGAACGGCAGCCTGCCGCACAGCATCTGGTACAGGCTTACCGCCAGCGAAAATAGGTCCGAGCGGCCCTCGATCTTCTTGCCGGCGAGCTGCTCGGGCGACATGTACGACGGCGTGCCGAGCACCATCCCGGTCTTGGTTTTCGAGGAATCCGTGAGCCGCGCGATGCCGAAGTCGGTCAGCTTCAGCGTGTCGCTCTCGGCGTGGAACATCATGTTCGCGGGCTTGACGTCCCGGTGCACCACGCCTTGCTTGTGCGCGTAGCCGAGCGCGTCGGCGGCGCGAGCGACGATCGACACCGCCCGCTCCGCGGGCAGAAGGTTGTTTGCCTTCACATAGGGCGCCAGGTCGCCGCCCTTCAACAGCTCCATCGCGATGTAGCAGAAATCGTGCTCTTCGCCGGTGTCGTAGATGGTGACGATGTTCGGATGCGACAGGCGACCGGCCGTCTCGGCCTCGCGGAAGAATCGCTCCTTGATATCGTCGAGCTCGTCGGCCTCGAACTCCTGCGCCAGCGCCATCGTCTTGATCGCCACCTCGCGCCCGATCTTCGGGTCCTTGCCCAGGTAGACCACGCCCATGGCGCCCTTGCCCAGCTCCTTTTGCACTTCGAAGCGGCCGAACTTCGGCTTCTCGCCGGCGGCGAGATTGAGCGAGCCGCCCGGGTGGCTCGAGCCGGCGCCCAGGATCACGGTTTCCGACAATTGCTTGGCGCGCGACAGCCTCTGCGCCAGGTCCTTGAACTTCGGGTTGTACTCGTGCATGTGGCGGAACACGGATTCCGCCTTGTTGAACTGGCGCTTTCTCTCGAAGTCGAGCGCCAGGTTGTACAGATTGTCCATCACCGCGGCGGACATCGGCACCTGGCGGAACTTGTCCCAGGCCAGATCGAGTTGTCCCTGCGCCTGGTAGGCGATCCCGAGCATGCGGTTCGATTCGGCCGAGGACTCGTCCGATTTCACTTTCGCGGCTTCGGTGACGATGAAGCGCTTGGTCACCAGCGCGACGTGGCCAACGAGCAGCAGCGTAGCGGGCACCATGAGCTGCATCCACGTATTCCGCGTCGTCATTAGGAAAAAGTGCACGCCGATGAGCAGCGCCAGTACGCCGCCAGTCACCAGCGCCGCGGGCGCCGCTTTGAGGCGCGGCAGCACGATGATGAGGTACAGCGCGATGAGCACAAACACCAGCTTCTCGCCCATCCATGCCCAGGCCGGTGCGACGAAAAAATGCTCCTGC
>JBDTMD010000353.1:0-3264 GCA_039934435.1 Burkholderiales bacterium | reverse complement strand
AAAGCAAGCCAGATCATCTCGTTGGCGTCCCGAGCGGAATTATCGGGCCTTTCGCCGCGGTTTGCGTTTGGCCGCAAACCGGAGCATCATTCGCGCGCGATCTACGTGTTGGCCCGTCTTTCATCTACGTCCGGTTCCCGGGCGCCCAGTGCAAATACCCCACTACGACTAGGTTGTTCGCTGCCGCACCCGATTGTGTGCGGCGTTTTTGTACTGGAGGTCCAGCATGACAACAGGAACCGTGAAGTTCTTCAATGCCACCAAGGGATTTGGATTCATCGCGCCGGAAGGCGGCGAAAAGGACGTGTTCGTGCACATCAGCGCGGTGGAGAAATCCGGCATGGGCACGCTGGCCGAAGGCCAGCGCGTCAGCTTCGATGTCGTCACCGAGCGCGGCAAGCTTGCGGCCAGCAATCTGAAAGCTGTCTGAGCACCCGCAAAGTGCCAAGCGAGGCGGTCCTGCGGGACCGCCTTTTTTATGCATACTCGCGTATCTTGATTCCGGCAGGACGCCATGACTGCAACCCCCGTTCCACAACTGTCCGCCGTCGAAGCCCGCGTCCTCGGCGTACTGGCCGAGAAGCAACGCACGGTTCCCGATACCTATCCGCTTACGCTCAATGCGCTGGTTTCCGGCTGCGGCCAGAAGAGCAGCCGCGACCCGGTCATGGAGGTCGGCGACACGCAGGCGCAGGAGGCGATCGACAGCCTCAGGAGCATGACGCTGGTCATCGAATCGAGCGGCGGGCGGGTGCCGCGCTACGAGCACAACATGGAGCGCGTGCTGCAGATTCCGACGACCTCGGCGGCGCTGCTCGCCGTGCTGATGCTGCGCGGGCCGCAGACCGCGGGCGAGCTGCGCATCAATTGCGACCGGCTGCACAGGTTCGCCGACATCTCGGCGGTCGAAGGCTTTCTGCACGAGCTTGCCGGGCGGCCGGCCGGCGCCCTGGTGGCAGAATTGCCGCGGCAGTCGGGCTCGCGCGAGAATCGCTGGGCGCACCTGCTGTGCGGCGCGCCGGCGGCGGCGGCGCATCGAGCCCCGGCGGCGCCCGCGTCGCGAAGCAATGAAGGCGAAGATGGCGCCGGCTTGCAATCGAGAATAGAAGCACTGGAAGCAGGCGTGTCTGAGTTGCAGGCGCTGGTCGCCGCGCTGCGCTCGGAGCGGCCCTGAGCGCAAGCGCCGAATCCGGGATGACGCCGGCGGCGGACGGCCTGCCGCCGCCGCAGCGCAACTGGGCGATGCTCGCGATCGGGCTCGCCATCATGATGGCGGTGCTCGACGGCGCCATCGCCAACGTCGCGCTGCCGACGATCGCGCGCGACCTCGAGGCAAGCCCGGCGGATTCGGTATGGGTGGTGAACGCCTACCAGCTGGTGATCACGATCCTGATGCTGCCGCTCGCCTCGCTCGGCGAGATCGTCGGTTACCGGCGCATCTACCGCATCGGGCTGGCGGTGTTCACGCTGGCTTCGCTCGCCTGCGCGCTATCGGACTCGCTGGCCATGCTGACGCTTGCGCGCATCGTGCAGGGGATCGGCGCCGCCGGGGTGATGAGCGTCAACGCCGCGCTGGTGCGCTTCATCTACCCGCGCCGGCAGCTCGGGCGCGGCATCGGCATCATCGCCCTGGTGGTGGCGACTTCGGCCGCGGTGGGTCCTACGGTCGCGGCCGGCATCCTCTCGGTCGCCTCCTGGCCGTGGCTGTTCGCCATCAACGTGCCGCTCGGCCTGGTGACGTTGTACGCGGCGCGCGCGCTGCCGCGCACGCCGCGCGCAGACCGGCGTTTCGACATCGAGAGTGCGCTGCTCAACGCGCTGTTCTTCGGCCTGCTGATTGTCGCCATCGACAGCGTCGGCCACGGCGGGCGCGCCCTGTACGTGGCGCTCGCCTTCGGCGGCGCGGCACTGGCGGGCGTGGCGCTGGTGCTGCGCCAGCTGCCGCAGGCCTCGCCCCTGCTGCCGGTCGACCTGCTGCGCATACCGCTGTTCGCGCTGTCGATCACGACCTCGGTGTGCTCGTTCACGGCGCAGATGCTGGCCTACGTCGCGATCCCGTTCCATTTCCAGGACGTGCTCGGCCGCGACGCGGTGGCCACCGGCCTGCTGATGACGCCGTGGCCGATGGCAACGGCGGTGATGGCGCCGATCGCCGGACGGCTCGCCGACCGCTACTCCGCGGGCATCCTGGGGATGCTGGGTCTCATCGTATTCGCGACGGGCCTCGCGTCGCTCGCGCTCCTGCCGGCGTCGCCGGCCACTGCGGACATCGTCTGGCGCATGGCCCTGTGCGGCGCGGGCTTCGGCATGTTCCAGTCGCCGAACAATCGCGCCATCGTGACCTCGACACCGCCTGAGCGCAGCGGTGGCGCGAGCGGCATGCTGGGCACGGCGCGGCTCCTTGGCCAGACCACCGGCGCGGCGCTGGTCGCGCTGATGTTCAGCCTGTCGGGGGTGAAGGCGACGTACTGGGCGCTCGGCACGGCGGCGGCGATCGCGCTGGTGGCCGCGGCGGTGAGCGGCACGCGGCTCATTGGCCGGTCAGGACCGCAGGCACTGTGACCGATGCACGGTGAGCGTGCTGTGTCCGCGCCTTGCGCTTTGGTCAAGATCTGCGCATCGTGATTAAATTGGCGGCGCAACGCCGCGCACGCGCGTAGTGTGCGGGCATACACCGATTGGAGGGCAGCCATGAGAATGCTCGTCGCAGTTGCCGTCGCCGCGATGCTTGCCGGCTGCGGCTTGGAAACCGCGAGCACCGCGGCGACCGCCGCTTCGCTCAAGAAGCAGGAGCTGGAGCAAGGCCAGAAGACCATGCAGCGCGCGCAACAGAAGATCGACAGCGCGGTGCAACAGATGCAGGATAGCGCCGCCAGGGCTGACAAATAGCCCGCGGCAACGCGCTACCGGTCCGACCCCCACTTCGCGACCACGTACCCGAGAACCGCGAGACCCAGCAGCGCGATCGACAGCGGAATCGCGTCGAGCAGCGAATAGGCCTCGGGCGAACTGTGCGCGAGTCGCGCCCATGATCGAGCGTCAACCGACCTGAACGCCGTGGCGAGGCTCAGCTTTGGCCAGGCTGAGCTCTGCAGGTAATTGATTCCCTGCCACAGGAACGCGACGGCCGCGCCGGCGATGCTGGCCAGCGCGGCGACGCCGGCGATCAGCTTCCTCATTGCGCCGCCCACTCTACACCGGGCATGGCGTCCCCACGGGGATTTGAATCTGATCTGGCGGTCGTCCTCGGGCGACAGGCGAGCT
>JBDTMD010000352.1:0-3266 GCA_039934435.1 Burkholderiales bacterium | reverse complement strand
GGTCGAGGAATTCGTACATGCGTGCCCCGCGCAGGGTCACCATGCAGCCGATCGGATAACCGGCGCGCAGCTTGAAGTTGGCGATCGAGCGCCGCGCCTTGGTGACCACCGGCTTCTGGCCGGCGATCTTGGCCATGTCGGCCACGGCGTTGTCCAGCGTCTTCTTGTCGCCGACCGCCTCGCCGACGCCCATGTTGATCGTGATCTTGCGGATGCGCGGCACTTGCATGGTCGTCTTGTAGCCGAACTTCGATACCAGCTCCGGCACCACCTTCTCGCGGTAATAGCTCGCGAGGCGCGCCGGCGGCACCGGCAGCGCAGGCCGCGACGGCTTCGCCGGCTTGTCGGCCGACTTTGCCTCGGCGCGGGCGGCCTTCGCCGGCCGCTCGGCCTGCGCCGGCGCCGGTACCGGCGCCGGCCTGCCCTCGCCCTTGGCAGGCTTGTCGCTCTTCGGATTCTTTTCCTTCGCCATCTGACTCACCCTATGCGTCGACCTGCTCGCCGTTCGACTTGAACACCCGCACCTTGCGCCCGTCCTGCAGCTCCTTGAAGCCGACGCGGTCGGCCTTCTGGGTCCCGGGGTTGAACAGCGCGATATTCGAAACATGGACCGGCATGTCCTTGTCGACGATGCCGCCCGTAAGCCCCTTCATCGGGTTCGGCCGCTGGTGCTTCTTGACGCGGTTGACCCCCTCGACCACGAGATACTCGGCGTTCACGCGGCGCAGCACGGTGCCGCGCTTGCCCTTGTCCCGGCCGGTGATGACGACGACCTCGTCGCCTTTGCGGATGCGTTGCATGGCTTTCTTCCTGTGGGGGGCGCTCAGAGAACCTCGGGCGCGAGCGACACGATCTTCATGAAGCGCTCGGTGCGCAGCTCGCGCGTCACCGGCCCGAAGATGCGCGTGCCGATCGGCTCCAGCTTGGGCGTCAGCAGCACCGCGGCGTTGCTGTCGAAGCGGATCAGCGAGCCGTCCGCGCGGCGCACGCCCTTGGCGGTGCGCACCACGACGGCGTCGTAAATTTCGCCCTTCTTCACGCGCCCGCGCGGCGCCGCGTCCTTCACGCTCACCTTGATCAGGTCGCCAATGCTGGCGTAGCGGCGCTTGGAGCCGCCCAGCACCTTGATGCACATGACCGCGCGCGCACCCGTGTTGTCGGCAACGTCCAGTATCGACTGCATCTGAATCATCGGTAACTCTCCATCCAACTTGCAGCGCGCGGCCTGGCGCGGGCAGTTTTGGACCCCGTACGGGGCGAAAAGGCGCGAATTCTAGCCTGAATCCGGCGCCCAGGGCAACGCTAAACCACTTTCGACTTCTCGATCAGCCGGGTCACCTTCCACGCCTTGGTCCTGGAAATCGGGCGGCACTCGGAAATCTCGACCAGGTCGCCCTGGCCGATACCGCCCTCCGCCACGTGCGCGTGATACTTCTTCGACAGCGTGATGGTCTTGCCTACCACCGGGTGCTTGACCCGGCGCTGCACCAGGACCGTCACCGTTTTCTGCATGCGGTCGCTCACCACGCGCCCGGTGAGAGTGCGCGTGCGGGTGGCCTGCGGGGCCTGCGTCGCGGCTTGGTTCATGTGCTCGCCTTCTCCTTCAGCATCGTGCGCACGCGCGCAATGTCGCGCCGCACCTTCTTTATCTGGCTGTTGTTGGTGAGCTGCTGGGTCGCGAGCTGCATGCGCAGGCCGAACTGCGCCCTGAGCAGATCGTGCAGCTCTTTTTGCAGCTCATCGCCGCTTTTCGCGCGCAGTTCGTTCGCCTTCATCTTCTACCCCAGCATCCGGTGCACAACGATGGTCTTGAACGGCAGCTTGGCGGAGGCAAGCGCGAACGCTTCCTTGGCGATCGTCGCGTCGACGCCGTCCATCTCGTAGATGATCTTGCCGGGCTGAATCTCGCAGACGAAATACTCCGGATTCCCCTTGCCGTTGCCCATGCGCACTTCAGCGGGCTTCTGCGAGATCGGCTTGTCCGGGAACACGCGGATCCAGATGCGGCCGCCGCGCTTGATGTGGCGCGACAGGGCGCGCCGCGCCGCCTCGAGCTGGCGCGCCGTCAGCCGGCCGCGGCCGACCGCCTTCAGGCCGTACTCGCCGAACGACACCTTGTTGCCGCGCGTGGCAATACCCGTGTTGCGGCCTTTCTGCTGTTTCCTGTACTTGGTGCGTGCCGGTTGCAGCATGGCTTACTCCTTCTTCTCGCCGCCGTCGGCCTTGACCACCTTCTTGGCGCGCTTGACCGTGGTTTTCGGTGCGGCGGACTCCGACTTCTTCGCCTTTTTCTCGCCGTCCGGCTTCGCCTTCGCGGGCGCGCGACGCGCGCCGGGCCGCGGCACCGGCTTTTTCGCGCGCTTGGGCTCAACCGGGGCCTCGACCGGCGCCAACGCCGGCACGCCGGCGGGCTGCGCCGCCTGGATCTCGGCCTTCGTCAGGATTTCGCCCTTGTACACCCAGACCTTGATGCCGATGACGCCGTAGTTGGTCTTCGCTTCGCCCATGCCGTAATCGATGTCGGCGCGCAGTGTATGCAGCGGTACCCGCCCCTCGCGGTACCACTCGGTGCGCGCGATCTCGATGCCGTTCAGGCGGCCGGCGCTCATGATCTTGATGCCTTGCGCCCCGAGGCGCATGGCGTTCTGCATGGCGCGCTTCATCGCGCGGCGGAACATGATGCGCTTTTCGAGCTGCTGGGCGATCGAATCGGCGATCAGCTGCGCGTCGATCTCGGGCTTCCTGATTTCCTCGATGTTCACGTGCACCTGCTGCACGCCCATCAGGCGGCGCAACTCGGCCTTGAGGGCCTCGATCTCCTCGCCCTTCTTGCCGATGACGACGCCGGGCCGTGCCGAAAAGATGGTAATGCGGGCGTCCTTCGCCGGCCGCTCGATCAGCACGCGCCCGACCGAGGCGTGCGCGAGCTTTTTCTTCAGGAAATTGCGCACCATGATGTCTTCGGCGAGCATGCCGGCGAACTGGCGGCTGCTGGCGTACCAGCGCGAGCTCCAGTTGCGATTGACCGCCAGCCGGAAGCCGATCGGATTGATCTTTTGTCCCATGTGCGTGATCCCTAGTCGCCTACCGTGACGTAGATGTTGCAGGTGTGCTTCGTCACGCGCGTGCCGCGGCCCTTGGCGCGCGCGTGGAAACGCTTGAGGAACGAGCCGCGCTCGACGAGCACGCTTTTCACCTTCAGGCCGTCGACGTCGGCGCCGTCGTTGTGCTCGGCGTTGGCGATTGCCGACTCGAGCAACTTTTTC
>JBDTMD010000351.1:0-3271 GCA_039934435.1 Burkholderiales bacterium | reverse complement strand
GAGTGTTGCGGCGGTAACTTGCGACATGGAAACCTTTCAGGCCGGCACGATGTGCGCCGGCGGTGGTGGCGCGGCAGCCAGGCGCGCGATGCGCACGGCCGCCGGCGGGTGGGAATCATAGAACGCCGAATGCAGCGGGTCGGGCGTGAGCGTGGCGGCGTTGTCCTGGTAGAGCTTGACCAGCGCGCGCACCAGCTCGGCGGCGCTGGCGTTCGCGGCGGCATAGGAGTCGGCCTCGAACTCGTGGCGCCGCGAATACAGGCTGGTCAGCGGTTGCAGGAAAAACGTGAACACCGGCAGCACCAGCACGAACAGCAGCAGCCCCATGGCCGCGTCGGGCGCGCCGGCGTTCAGGCCGGCGTAGAACCCGGGCTGGTCGATCAGGCGGCCGAGCAGCCACAGCAGACCGAGCGACAGCGTGAACAGCAGCGCAATGCGCTTCCAGACGTGATGACGGCGGTAGTGGCCAAGCTCGTGCGCGAGCACCGCTTCGACCTCGGCCGGCGCCAGGCGCGCGAGCAGCGTGTCGAAGAACACAATGCGCTTGGCGGCGCCGAAGCCGGTGAAATAGGCGTTGCCGTGCGCCGAGCGCTTCGAGCCGTCCATCACGTACAGGCCGTTCGAAGTGAAGCCGCAGCGCGCGAGGAGCCGCTCGATGCGTCCGGCGAGCGCCGGATCCGAAAGCGGCGTGAAGCGGTTGAACAGCGGCGCGATGAACGTCGGGTAGAACAGCAGCACCAGCAGGTTGAAGCCGGTCCAGGCGAACCAGACGTAGAGCCACCACAGCTCGCCCATGCGCCCCATCAGCCACAGCACCAGCACCAGCAGCGGCAGGCCGAGCGCCGCGCCGAGCGCCGCGTTCCTGGCGAGGTCGGCGAGGAACAGCCGCACGCTCATGCGATTGAAGCCGAAGCGCGCCTCGATCACGAACGTGCGGTAGACCGCGACCGGCAGCTCGAGCGTGGACAGCAGCACCACGGCGCTTGCCACCAGCGCGGTGCCGTGCGCGATGCCGCCGGGCGCGAACACCGCGGCCCATTGCGCCGACAGCCATTGCAGCAGGCCGCCGAGCGTCAGCGCGGCGAGCACCGCGGCGCCGAGCAGCACGTCGAGCATGCCCACGCGCGCCTTGGCGACCGTGTAGTCGGCCGCCTTCTGATGCGCGGACAGAGAAATTTTCTCGGCAAACGTCGGCGGCACGGCGTCGCGATGCGCGCGCACGTGCGCCACCTGCCGCTGCGCGAGCCACAGGCGGGTGAGCGTCGCCGCGGCGAGCGCGGCGAGGAAGGTCCAGGTCAGGGCGTTCATGTCAGCATGAGAGAATACGTCATGCCCGTGGACTCGAACAACCTCATCTGGATCGACATGGAGATGACGGGCCTCAATCCCGACGCGGACCGCATCATCGAGATCGCGCTGCTCGTCACCGACGCGCAGCTCGGTGTCGTCGCCGAAAGTCCGGTGCTGGTGGTGCATCAGCCCGACGAGGTGCTGGCGGCGATGGATTCATGGAACACGGGCGTGCACGGCAAGTCCGGCCTGGTCGACAAGGTGAAGGCCGCGAGGCTCGACGAGGCGGCGGCGCAGGCGCAGATGCTCGAGTTCCTCGCCGCGCACGTGCCCTCGGGGGCGTCGCCGATGTGCGGCAACTCGATCTGCCAGGACCGCCGGTTCCTCGCGCGCTGGATGCCCAAGCTCGAGGCCTGGTTCCACTACCGCAACCTCGACGTCTCCACGCTGAAGGAGCTGGTGAAGCGCTGGAAGCCCGAAGCCGGAAAGGGGCTGAAGAAGGAAAGCAAGCACGAGGCGATGGCCGACATTCTCGATTCGATCGAGGAGCTCAAGTACTACCGCAAGACCATCATGACCATTTGACTTAGCTACTTAACTTCGACGATCACTTCGATCTCCACGGGGATGCCCATGGGGAGCGAGCCCATGCCGACCGCGGAGCGCGCGTGCTTGCCGGCGGCGCCAAAGACCTCGACGAACAGGTCAGAGCAGCCGTTGATCACCTTCGGATGGTCCTCGAATTCGGGCACCGCGTTCACCATGCCGAGCACCTTCACGACGCGCTTGACGCGGTCCAGGCTGCCAAGCTCGGCTTTCATCACCGCAAGCAGGTCCATGCCCACCGTGCGCGCGTGCTGGTAGGCCTGCTCGGGCGTGTAGTCGCGCCCGACCTTGCCGCGCGGCCGCTGGCCGTTTTCGGCGCGCGGGCCCTTGCCGGACAGGAACAGCAGGTTTCCCGCCTGCACGGCGTTGACGTAATTCGCCACCGGCGGCGAGACCGCGCCCAGGTCGATGCCGAGCTGCTTGAGCTTCGCCTCGGCGCTCATGGCGCGGGGACCACTTTGCCGGGATTGAACAGGTTGTCCGGATCGAAGGTGCGCTTGAGGTCGCGCATCAGGTCCACGGCCTCCCCCAGTTCCTCGACCAGGTAGGCCTGCTTGCCCATGCCGATGCCGTGCTCGCCGGTGCAAGTGCCTTCCATGGCGAGCGCGCGCTTCACCAGGCGCTGGTTGAGCGCCTTGGCTTCCTCCATGTCCTGCTTACTCGCCGGGTCGACCAGGATCACGAGGTGGAAGTTGCCGTCGCCGACGTGGCCGAACAGCGGAATCGGCATCGACGCCTTGTCGATGTCCTTGGTGGTCTCGACGATGCACTCGGCAAGCCGCGAGATCGGCACGCACACATCCGTCGACACGGCGCGCGAGCCGGCCTTGAGCTGCAGGCAGGCGAAATAGGCGTTGTGGCGCGCTTCCCACAGCTTGGTGCGCTCCTCGGGTTTGGTCGCCCACTGGAATCCCTGGCCGCCGTTCTCCTTGGCGATTTCCTGCACCATCTCGGCCTGCTCGACGACGCTCGCCTCGGTGCCGTGGAATTCGAGCAACAGTGTCGGCATCTCGCGGTGATTGGTCTTGTTGTGCTTGTTGAGCGCCGCCATGGTGGTGGCGCACAGCAATTCGCTCCTCGCGATCGGGACGCCCGATTGCAGCGTCTGGATCACGGTGTCGGCCGCGCCCTTCACCGTCTCGAAGGCGCACACCGCCGCCGACATCGCCGCCTGCACCGGGTGCAGTTTGACGGTGACCTCGGTGAGGATGCCGAGCGTGCCTTCCGAGCCGACGAACAGGCGCGTCAGGTCGTAGCCGGCGGCCGATTTCTTCGAGCGGCGCGAAGTCTGGATGATGCGACCGTCGGCGAGCACGACTTTCAGCGACAGCACGTTCTCGCGCATGGTGCCGTAGCGCACGGCGTTGGTGCCCGA
>JBDTMD010000350.1:0-3295 GCA_039934435.1 Burkholderiales bacterium | reverse complement strand
AAGGCGCCCTTTGCTTTTCTGGCGCTCGCTAGCGCGTCAGCGCTCGAACAGGGCCACCGATTCGACGTGCGCGGTGTGCGGGAACATGTTCACCACGCCCGCGGCCGCGAGGCGAAAGCCCTGGGTGTTGACCAGGACGCCGGCGTCGCGCGCCAGGGTTGCCGCGTCGCAGGACACGTACAGCAGGCGCCGCGGCCACGCCGCCGGCAGCGCCTTCACCAGCTCAATCGCGCCTTCGCGCGGCGGATCGATCAGCAGCTTGTCGAAGGCGCCGTAAGGCGCAAGGTTCGGCTCGAACAGGTTCGCGACCTCGAACTGCACCGTGAGATTATTGGCGAGAGCGTTCGCGCGCGCACGCTCGACCAGCGCCTTCGCGCCCTCGAGGCCGATGACCTGCGCGCCGCGGGTCGCCAGCGGCAGCGAGAAATTGCCCAGGCCGCAGAACAGATCGCCGATGCGCTCGCCCGGCTGCGGGTCGAGCAGGCGCACGGCGCGCGACACCAGCACGCGATTCACGCCGTGGTTCACCTGCGTGAAGTCCGTCGGCCGGAACGCAATGCGCACGGCAAATTCGGGCAGCGCGTAGGCGAGGTCCGCGGCGGGTAGCGGATGGAATGGCGCGGCGGTATCGGGCCCGCGCGGCTGCAGCCAGACCTGTACGCTGGACACGTCGGCGAATCGCCGCAGCAACGCCTGGTCCGCCTCGGTCAGGGGCAGCAGGTTGCGGAAGACCAGTACCACAACCTCGTCTCCCACCGCGACCTCGATCTGCGGCAGGCGCTCGCGGATCGACAGCTGCCCCACCAGCTCGCGCAAGCGGGGAATCAGCGCCGAAACGTGCGCCGGCAGCACCAGGCAAGCCTGCATGTCGGTGACGTAGGTGGAGCGGCGCTCGCGAAATCCCACCATCGCCCCGCCCTTCTTCTCGACATAGCGCACCGAGAGCCGCGCGCGATGCCGGTAACCCCACTCGGCGCCGTAGATCGGCGCCAGCACGCATTCCAGCTCGACCTTGCCGATGCGCTCGAAGCAGTCCTCGAGCCAGCGCTGCTTGGCGGCGACCTGGGTGCGCGCGTCGGCATGCTGGATGGCGCAGCCGCCGCAGTTCTCGTAATAGGGACACGGCGGCACGCGGCGGCCGCTCGAAGCCTTTAGCACGGCCACCGTGCGCGCCGTGTCGAACTTGGGCTTGGAGCGCACCACCTGGGCGTCGACCGTCTCGCCGCCGAGCGCGCCTTCGACGAACACGACCTTGCCGTCGGCATTGCGCGCGATGCCGTGGCCGCCGGCATCGAGCGCGTGGACGTTCAGGCGGACCAACGGGCGAGGAACTCGCGCCAGTGCGGCGCCTTGAGCTTTTCCAGCGTGCCGCGCAGCAGCGCGCATTCCTTGGCGTACTGCGCCTCGGCGAGCGCGCCGCGCAGCTTCTGGAAGCGCAGGTACAGGAGGTACGTGTTGGCGGTATCGGCCTCGCAATAATCGCGAATCTCGGCAATGCGGCCCTCGAGGTAGGCCTGCCATACCTGCGCGCCGCCGACGCCGATCTTGCCGGGGAAGCCTGCGAGTCGCGCCACTTCGTCGAGGGGCGCGTTATTGCGCGGCTGGTACATCGCCAGCACGTCCATCAGGTCGAGGTGGCGGGCGTGGTAGCGGCCGATATAGCTGTTGAAGCGGAAATCGCGGTCGTCGTCGCCCTGGTCCCAGAACTTCGGCGCCGCCACGCCGTGTACCAGCGCGCGGTAATTGAGCACCGGCAGATCGAAGCCGCCGCCGTTCCACGAGACCAGCTGCGGCACCAGCTTGTCGATGCCGTCGAAGAAACGCTGGATGGCTTCCTTCTCGGAAGCGTCGGGCGCCCCGATCGAGAACACCTTGATGCCCTCGCCTTCGCGCAGCACGCACGAAATCACGGCCACCCGGTGCAGCTGCGGCCCGAGGAAATCGTTTCCGGTCTGCGTGCGCCGCTTCTGAAACGCGATCTCCGCGACGTCGCGGTCCGGCAGCGACGCTGGCAGCCCGTAGAGCCGGCGGATGCCGTCGACGTCGGGGACGGTCTCGATGTCAAACGCAAGGACGGGGACTGTCCCCATTTACGCCTCTTCTTTGCTGTAAATGGGGACTGTCCCCTTTTCGCAATTAGTCAGGAAACACCCCCGTCGACAGATATCGGTCGCCGCGGTCGCAGATGATGGTGACGATGACCGCGTTCTTCAGCTCCTTGGCGATGCGCAGCGCCACCTCCACCGCGCCGCCGGAAGAGATGCCGGCGAAGATGCCCTCCTCGCGCGCCAGGCGCCGCGCCATTTCCTCGGCGTCCGCCTGGCTCACGCTCTCCAGCCGGTCGACGCGGCCCTTGTCGTAGATCTTCGGCAGGTAGGCCTCGGGCCACTTGCGGATGCCGGGAATCTGCGCGCCTTCCTCGGGCTGGCAGCCGATGACCTGGATCTTCGGGTTTTTCTCCTTGAAATAGCGCGAGCAGCCCATGATGGTGCCGGTGGTGCCCATCGAGGACACGAAGTGCGTGACCTTGCCGGCGGTATCGTCCCAGATCTCCGGCCCGGTGGTTTCGTAGTGCGCGAGCGGGTTGTCGGGATTGGCGAACTGGTCGAGCATGATGCCCTTGCCCTCGCGCACCATCTGCTCGGCGAGGTCGCGCGCCGTCTCCATGCCGCCTTTCTGCGGCGTGAGGATGATCTCGGCGCCGAAGGCGCGCATGGTCTGGCGCCGCTCGACCGACAGGTGCTCGGGCATGATCAGGATCATGCGAAAGCCGCGGATCGCCGCCGCCATGGCGAGCGCGATGCCGGTGTTGCCCGAGGTGGGCTCGATGAGGACATCGCCCTGCTTGATGGTGCCGCGCTCCTCGGCGCGCCGCACCATCGAGATCGCCGGCCGGTCCTTCACCGAGCCGGCCGGATTGTTGCCTTCCAGCTTGGCGAGAATGACATTGCCGCGGCGCCGGTTGTCGTCGCCGGGCAGCCGCTGCAGGCGCGCGAGCGGCGTCCCGCCGATGAAATCTTCGAGCGTGCGCTTCAAGCCTGCAACCGCTCCTTCACATAAGCGTCCACGCCCTGCGCCACGTCCATGAATTCGCCGTCGTAGCCGGCGGCGCGCAGCGCGCTCAGGTCGGCCTCGGTGAAGCTCTGGTAGCGCGCGGCCAGCTGCGGCGGAAACGGGATGTACTCGATCAGCTTCTGCGCCGCGAGCTCGGCCGCGCTCGCGCGCGTGCCGCGCGCGCAATTGATCACCGCCGCCGCCAGCTCGTTGAAGCTTTGCGCGCGACCGGTGCCGCAGT
>JBDTMD010000349.1:0-3301 GCA_039934435.1 Burkholderiales bacterium | reverse complement strand
CCGGCGCGCGTGTGCGTATGGATCACGCAGTTGATCTCCGGGCGCGCCTCGTGCACGCAGCCGTGGATCACGAATCCCGCCTCGTTGTAGCCGAGGTCGAGCGGATCGTCGATTACCTTGCCCTTGGCGTCGATGCGCACCAGGTTGGAGGCCGTAATCTCGTCGAACATCAGCCCGTAGGCGTTGATGAGGAAATCCTCGCTCCCCGGCACGCGCGCTGAAAAGTGCGTGTAGATGAGATCGGTCCACTTGAACACCGCGGCCAGCTGATAGGCGGCGGCGAGGTCGACGCGCATCTGCCACTCTTCGCGGCCGACGCGTTCACGGACGGGCTTGGAATTCTTCGGCTTGAGGACGGCGCTCATGAGGGGTCTCCTTGGTGCCGGATTCTACTGCGTCGAGCGCTTCGAGCAGCAAGCGCGGGTCGTTCTGCGAAAGGCGGGACGAATCGGAAAGCAGGCGCCGCCAGAGCCGGGCGCGCGGATGGCCGTGGTACAGCCCGAGCATGTGCCGGGCGACATGGCGCAGGCTGGGCAGGCCCGAGGCGTACCGGGCCATTGCCTGCACCACGCCGGCGCGCGTCTTGCCGGCGTCGGCCAGCAGCCAGCTGTCGTGGTAGGCGGCGCGTCCCAGCATCACGCCATCGACGTGCGCGAGGTGGGCGTCAATCTGCCCCCAGCCCGTGATGCCGCCGTTGATCACGATCTCCAGGTGCGGGAAGTCCTGTTTGAGCTTGTACACGTAGTGGTGCTTGAGGGGCGGGACCTCGCGGTTCTCCTTCGGAGACAGGCCCTTCAGCACGGCATTGCGGGCGTGGACGATGAAGGAATTGCACCCCGCCCGCGACACCACGTCAACAAAACGGGCAAGGAACTCATAATCCTCCATCTGATCGATCCCGGTCCGGTGCTTTATCGTGACCGGAATCGAAACCGACTCCCGCATCGCGCTCACGCAATCACCGACGAGGGCCGGCTCGGCCATCAAGCACGCCCCAAAGGCCCCGCGCTGCACCCGCTCGCTCGGACAGCCGCAGTTCAGGTTTACTTCGTCGTAGCCGTACTCCGCCACCAGCTTCGCACAGTGCGCCAGATCCTCGGGCTCGCTGCCGCCGAGCTGCGCCCCGACCGGATGCTCCGCGGCGCTGAAGGCGAGATGGCGTTCGACGTCGCCGTGGATAAGAGCGCCGGTGGTAATCATCTCGGTATAGAGGAACGCGCGCGCACTCACCTGGCGCAGGAAATACCGGCAATGCCGGTCGGTCCAGTCCATCATCGGTGCGACGCAGAGGCGATGCGCGCTCATTGGGCGCCAGTTTACCTCGCGGGTAGAATTCGACCCCATGCACAAAATCCTCGTCACCGGCGGCGCCGGCTTCCTCGGCTCGCACCTGTGCGAGCGGCTCGTGGGGGCGGGCCACGACGTGCTGTGCCTGGACAATTTCTTCACCGGCGGCAAAGACAACATCAAGCCGCTGCTCGGCCGGCCGAATTTCGAGCTGCTGCGCCACGACGTGACCTTTCCGCTGTACGTGGAGGTGGAGCAGATCTACAACCTCGCCTGCCCGGCCTCGCCGATCCATTACCAGCGCGATCCGGTGCAGACCACCAAGACCAGCGTGCACGGCGCCATCAACATGCTCGGCCTGGCCAAGCGCACGCGCGCGCGCATCCTGCAGGCGTCGACCTCCGAGGTGTACGGCGATCCCGAGGTGCACCCGCAGCCCGAGGGCTACTGGGGGCGCGTCAACCCGATCGGCCCGCGTTCCTGCTACGACGAAGGCAAGCGCTGCGCCGAGACGCTGTTCTTCGACTACTACCGCCAGCACCAGCTCGACATCAAGGTGGTGCGCATCTTCAACACCTACGGGCCGCGCATGCACCCGAACGACGGCCGCGTGGTGTCGAACTTCATCGTGCAGGCGCTGCGCGGCGAGGACCTGACGATCTATGGCAAGGGCACGCAGACGCGCAGCTTCTGTTACGTCGACGACCTGATCGAGGCCGTGGTGCGCATGATGGCGAGCGCGCGCGGCTTCACCGGCCCGGTGAATATCGGCAATCCCGGCGAATTCACCATGCTGGCCCTTGCCGAGATGGTGCTCCGGCTCGTGGGCGGCAAGTCGAAGCTCAAGTTCCTGCCCGCGCCCGAGGACGATCCGATGCAGCGCCAGCCGGACATCCGCCTGGCGCAGGACAAGCTCGGCTGGGCGCCGAAGGTGGCGCTCGAGGACGGGCTGAAGCAGACCATCGCCTACTTCCGCGAGACGCTCGCCGCTTGAAGATTTTCGACTGCGTCCCGTTCTACAACGAGTTCGAGCAGCTGCGGTTGCGCATCGCCTGCCTGGAGGACGTGGTCGACCGTTTTGTCGTCATCGAGGCGCACCAGACGCATACCGGCAAGGCCAAACCCCTGTATCTGGCGGAGTCGGGCGCGCGCGAGCTGCTCGCCCATCCCAAGCTGGTGACGCGCGCCGTCGACCTGCCGGTGGGCTACAGCCACTGGGAGCGCGAGCAGTCGCAGCGCGAGAGCATCGGGCCCGTGCTGCGCGAGCTCGGCGCGGCGCCCGAGGACCTGGTGCTGGTGTCCGACGTCGACGAGATTCCGACCGTTGCGGCGGTGCGGCGTGCGGGCGAATTCCTGTCGACGGCTGCGGCGCGCAGCATCCTCGTGTTCGAGCAGCGCATGTTCTACTTCCGGCTCAATTTCGAGCTGGTCTGGTCGCGCAAGCTGCCCTGGCTCGGCACCAGCGCCGCGCTGTTCGGTCAGGCGAAAAGCATCAACGGCCTGCGCACCACGGGCCGCAATATCCGGGGGCGGCACGCGCAGGGGTTCGATCGCGGGGCCAGCGTATTCCAGGTCGCGGATGCGGGCTGGCATTTTTCCTATCTGGGCGGCGACCAGGCATTGGACCAGAAGCTCGCCGCCTACGCGCATCAGGAGAACCGCTCGCAGGCGGCGGCACGCAGCTCCGTGCAGGCGCTGATCGACGCTCGCCAGAGCCTGTTCCCGCGCAAGGGTCTCGAGGAAGTCTGGGCGGTGGTCGATCGCACCGACGTCGGCCTGCCGGCGGCGGCGGTGGCGCGGGCCGGGGTCGGCCATCTGTTCGAGTCACTGCACGATTCGAGTGCGCAGATCCTGCGCCGCGTGCGCGCCGCGGCCGTGCCGCGGCGCTGGCAGCTCGGGCGCTACGACATCGGCTATGCGCGCCGCGGCCGCTGGCCGCGGCTCGGCGATCACTGAAGGTCGAGATAGCGCCGGCGGGTGAGATCGACGATGCAGGCGCGCCAGATTTCGCTGC
>JBDTMD010000348.1:0-3305 GCA_039934435.1 Burkholderiales bacterium | reverse complement strand
GCCCGAAAGCGGCTATAGTCGGAGCCAAGGAGGCTGCCATGGACCTGAGCAACGAACTGCTGACACTGAAGCCGGCGGCGATGCACGCCGAGGAATGGAACGTGCGGCTGGAACTCGCCGCGCTGTACCGCGCCTTCGACTGGCTCGGCTGGACCGAATCCATCTTCAACCACATCACCGCGCGCGTGCCGGGCGCCGAACGGCACTACCTGATCAATCCCTACGGCCTCAACTACAACGAGGTCACCGCCACCAACCTCGTCAAGATCAACCTGAAGGGCGAGGTCATGGACGGCTCGAAGTACCCGGTGAACGTGGCCGGCTTCGTCATCCACAGCGCGATCCACGGCGCGCGCGAGGACGCCCACTGCATCATTCACACGCACTCGACGGCGGGCAGCGCCGTGGCGTGCAAGAAGGACGGCCTGCGGTTCGACAATTTTTACAGCGCGATCCTGTACGGTCAGGTTGCGTACCACGATTTCGAGGGCGTCACCACGGACCTGTCAGAGCAGGCACGACTGGTGCGGAGCCTCGGTGACAAGAGCGTCCTGATCCTGCGCAACCACGGCCTGCTGGTCGCCTGCCCGAGCGTCCCCCAGGCCTATCTGACCTATTGGGGACTGCAGCGTGCCTGCGAAATCCAGGTGGCCGCCGACGGCATGCACGGCGATAACGTGCCCATTTCGCAGCGCGTGCTCGACGAGACGCCGGCGCGCTCGCAGGCATTCAACGCCGACCCGCGACCCGGCGGCCTGCCCTTCGATGCCCTGCTCAGGCGGGCGGGCATCCGCTACGAAGAACTCATCTGAACGGAGAAACGGCATGGACAAGCGCAGCCAGAAAGAACGGTTCGACGACGGCCTGAAGACGCGGCGCGAGGTGCTGGGCCCCGCCTACGTCGACAAGGCGATGGCTGGCGCCGACGATTTCAGCAAACCGTTCGTCGACCTGCTCAACACCTACTGCTGGAACGACATCTGGAACCGGCCCGGCCTGGACCGCAAGACGCGCTCGATGCTGAACCTCGCCATGCTGTCGGCGCTGGGCAAGGAGCACGAACTGAAGCTGCACATCAACGGCGCCCTCAACAACGGCCTGTCGAAGGAGCAGATTCGCGAGGTGTTCCTGCAGGTGGCGATCTATTGTGGCGTGCCGGCGGCGGTGGTCGCTTTCCGCTGCGCCAAGGAAGTCTTCAAGGATCGCGGAACTAGTTGATTGACAGGCGGCGCTCCCCGTAGGTAGGGTCATTCCGGGAGCGTCGCATGGCCAAGATTGCGGTATTCAACCAGAAGGGCGGGGTCGGCAAGACCACGACCTCGCTCAACCTCACGGCGGCCCTGGCGCGCCGCGGCTACAACCCATTGTCGATCGATCTCGATCCGCAGGCGCACCTGTCGTTCGTGTGCGGCGCCCTGGTCGAGCGCGCCGATGACTCGGTGTTTGGCTTCTACCAGCAGTCGCGGCCCCTCACGCAACTGATTCGCCCGTCCAGCGGCGGCTGGCTGTCCATTTCCTCGCACGTCGAACTGTCCAAGGTGGACACGCACTACGGCAAGGGCGCCAACGTCCTCAACCGCCTGAACCTGGGCATCATCCGCGAAAACCTGAATACCGATCGCCCGATCGTCATCGACTGCTGCCCGATGCTCGGCGTGCTGTCGCTGTCGGCGATCTTCGCCTCGGACCGCGTGCTGATCCCGGTGTCGGCGGACTACCTGGCCCTCAAGGGCGTGCAGCAGTGCGAAAAGACGCTCAAGGCGCTCGAGCACGTGCTGAAAAAGCGCATCGCGCGGCGCTACGTTGTGACGCGCTTCGACACGCGGCGCAAGCTCTCGCACCGCATCGTGGGCGAGCTGCAGGGGCGCTTCGGCATGGACATCTGCGGCACGCGCATCTCGGAGAACGTGGCGCTTGCCGAAAGCCCGGCGTCGCGCAAGGACGTGTTCGCGCACGCGCCGGAGAGCCGCGGCGCGCAGGACTACGACGCCCTGGCGGACGAATTGCTGGCGAGCGGCTTCATCGACATGCGCCCGCAGGCCAGCGTCTAGCGGCCCTCGTCGTCGTCCTGGGAAATGCGCGTGATGATGCTGTCGAGGCTCGCCGCCTCGTCCCGCGGCATGGCCGTCAGCTCGCGGCACTCGACGATCTCGCAGTAGGGATACATCTGCCGGATGCGGCCCTCGGCCTGCGCCCGATCGGAGGCCTGCACCATCAGGTTCTCCACCGGCGTGCCGCTGCGCGTGCGGATCCTGAACGTGAACTTGGAAAGAAAGCGCGGTGCCGGATCAGGCGGCATGGCGCTCGGCACCGCGGAACGCCGTTTCCATCTCGCGCCGCACCTTGACCGCCGCAACGTCGGCGTCGACCGCCACGTCGCTCCAGCGTACCGGCTGCCCGGCGGCGATCGGCTTGAGCACCTTCCAGCCGTGCGCCAGCCCGAGCGGCAGGCAACCCTGCGCGAGCGAGTCCGCGGCGCTCATCAGCCGGCCGACCACCGTATAGCCGCCCTCGCCGTCCAGCATCTCGCCCGGCTTCAATGCGCGCTTGGCGGTCGCCACGGCATCGGCGCGAAAGTCCGTGGCGCAGCCGGTCGCCTCGCCGCGCAGCCCGACGGAGGCGACCGAGATGCCGACTTCCAGGCCGATCAGGTGCCAGCGCTTGTACAGGCAGGCGTAGCGGCCGCTGTCGTCGGTCTGCACGCCGTACTCGGCGAAGCAGCGGCGGATGTATGCGCTCTCGCCCTCGAACGCCACCCAGACGCCGAAGCGGATGTCGTAGTCGACCGGCTTGCCATCGGGCTGCAGCGACGACACCACCTCCACCTGCCCCTTGTGGTGCAGGACGCCGCCCTCATTGCGCGGGCGCATCAGATTGGGGATCTGGTCGATGCGGCCCGCGGGGTACGCGAGCCCGCCCGGCGCCGGCGTCAGGCCCGTGGCGTTGCACACGGCGCTGGACTCGATGGCGGGCTTCGAGCCGTCGAGGAAGGAATTGAACATCTTCGGGTTGAGGCCGCCAACCTTCGCCTGCTCGGGCGTCAGGCCGTAGTAACCCCACACCGTTTCCGGCGTCGACTGCGCAAAGTGCGCCTGCCACTTGTGGCCGCGTCCCGCCGCCACGACCGGAAACCCCGCGGCGCGCGCCCAGTCGACGAGGTCGCAGATCAGCGCCGGCTGGTCGCCGTAGGCGAGGCTGTATACCACCCCGGCGGCAGCCGCCTTCTGCGCGAGCAACGGCCCGCAGAACGCATCGGCCTCCACGGTCACCATCACCACGTGCTTGCCCTGGCGGAACGCCTCGAG
>JBDTMD010000347.1:0-3311 GCA_039934435.1 Burkholderiales bacterium | reverse complement strand
TGTTCCCGGGCCGCGACAGCGGCGCACTCGCCGCGTCTTTCGAATTCAAGCTGCACCTCGTCGTCGCCATGCTCGCCTACAGCCTGTTCACCATCGCCATCCTGCACGCGCTGCTGATGGCGCTGCTCGAGCGCCGCCTGCACGGCAGCGCGGCGGCACGCGGCGGCACGGCCGGCGACGGCGCGGCCGTGCTCGCCGGCCCGCTCGGCGCGCTGCCGCCGCTGCTCACGCTCGAGCGGCTGCTGTTTCGCATGATCGCCGCTGCGTTCGCGTTGCTCACGCTGACGCTGGCCAGCGGCATCGTCTTCTCCGAATCGCTGTTCGGGCGCGCGCTGCGTTTCGACCACAAGACGCTGTTCGCCGTGCTGTCGTGGGCGACGTTCGCGGTCCTGCTCGCCGGGCGCTATCTGTACGGCTGGCGCGGCCGCGTCGCGCTGCGCTGGACGCTCAGCGGCTTCGTCATGCTATTGCTCGCCTATGTCGGCAGCCGCTTCGTACTGGAAGTCATCCTGGGCAGGAGCTGATCCGCCGTGGACGACATCCAGCTCATCTGGGAGATCGCAGCGCTCATCGTGATGCTGCTGCTGTGCGGTTATTTTTCCATCGCCGAGACCAGCATGATGGCGTTCAATCGCTATCGCCTCAAGCACCTGGTGGACCAGGGGCACGGCGGCGCGATCCGCGTCGCGCAATTGCTCAAGCGCACCGACCGCCTGCTTGGCGGCATTCTCATCGGCAACACCCTGATGATCGCGGCTGCGAGCACGCTCGCGAGCCTGGTTGCGGTGCGACTGCTCGGCCAGGACAAGCTCGCCTACGCGGCAGGCACGCTGGTGATCTCATTTCTCATCATCGTGTTCTCGGAGATCACCCCGAAGGTGATCGGCGCCACCTACCCGGAGCGCGCCGCACTGCTGCTCGCCTATGCGCTGAAGCCGACGATGCGCCTGCTCGACCCCGCCGCCTGGTTCGTCAACCTGTTCGTGCGGCCGCTGCTGCTGATGCTCGGTATCCGTCCCGAGGAGAACACCGAGCTGCAGAAGCTCTCGCCGGAGGAGATCCGTACGCTGGTGCTCGACTCGTCGAGCTTCATGCCGAAGAAGCACATCTCCATCCTACTCAACCTGTTTGACCTGGCGAGCGTCACCGTGCAGGACGTCATGCTGCCGCGCGCACGCATCGAGTCGGTCAGGCTGGACGAAGAAATGGACGCTGTCGCGCGGCACCTGGCCACCAGCTACCACATGCGCCTGCCCGTGTTCCGCGATTCGCGGGGCGACGTCGTCGGCATCCTGCACCTGCGCAAGGTGCTGGCGCCGTTGCTGGCCGGAACGCTCAACAAGGAAGAGATCGAGGCGCTGCTCACGCCGCCGTACTTCGTGCCGGCGTCGACGGCGGTGCTCGCGCAGTTGCAGTACTTCCAGGAGAACCGCGAGCGCATCGCCCTGGTGGTCGACGAGTACGGCGAGCTCATGGGCCTGGTGACGCTGGAAGACATCATCGAGGAGATCATCGGCAAATTCACCACCTCGGTGCCTGCGGCGACGCACGCCCTCGCCTGGGCCGAGGACGGCAGCGCCACCATCGATGGCGCCACGCCGGTGCGCGAAGTGAACCGCGCGCTCGGCCTGGAGCTCCCCACCGAAGGGCCGAAGACGCTGAACGGCCTGATCCTCGAGCACCTGCGCGACATCCCTGAGGCCGACGTCTCCATCAAGATCGGCGCGGTGCCCTTCGAGATCGTGCATGCCCAGGGTCGTAGTGTGAAAACGGTACGCATTTTCCGCCCGCCGGCGCCTGCGGCGGCGGCGTCCGAGGCCCCCTGAATCGCGCGCCAAAAAAGTCTCAAAATCTCGGCGGGTCAGCGGCTTAGACGCGAAACCTGAGGCTTTACAAAACACTGGCCTCAGGGCATCATCGCCGCTCGGTCCTGCAGCGACGGCAAGGATATCGGGGAGCACGCAATGGCAACGGCGGCGGCGGCGAAGGCTGGCGGGCCCAAGGAATTCAACTTCCTGTGGGAAGGCCGCGACAAAGGCGGCAAGACGATCCGCGGCGAGTTGCGCTCGGTGAGCGAGGCGGCGGTCAATGCCACGCTGCGCCGCCAGGGCATCATCGTCCAGAAGGTCAAGAAACAGAAGTACGGCAGAGGCGGCAGGGTCACCGAAAAGGACATCTCGCTATTCACGCGACAGCTGGCGACGATGATGAAGGCCGGCGTGCCGCTGCTGCAGTGCTTCGATATCGTCAGCAAGGGGGCGTCCAACCCGGCGGTGACCCGGCTGCTGGTGGAGGTCAAGACCGAAGTGGAGACCGGATCGTCGCTCGCCGCGGCATTCCGCAAGTACCCGCTGCATTTCGACGCGCTGTTCTGCAACCTAGTGGCCGCCGGTGAGCAGGCGGGAATTCTGGAGACGCTGCTTGATCGCCTCGCGACCTACAAGGAAAAGATTATCGGCATCAAGTCGAAGATCAAGTCGGCGCTGTTCTACCCGATCGCCATCGTCGTCGTCGCCTTCATCATCACCGCGGTGATCATGATTTTCGTCATCCCGGCGTTCAAGGAGGTGTTCACCAACTTCGGCGCCGACCTGCCGGCGCCGACGCTGGTCGTGATGGGCATCTCCGACTGGTTCGTGGCCAACTGGTACATCATCTTTCCGGTGATCATCGGCAGCGTGATCGGCTTTCTGGAGGCCTGGAAACGCTCGGTACCGGTGCAGATCTTCATGGACCGGCTGATGCTGAAGCTGCCGGTGTTCGGCAACCTGGTTCTCAAGTCGACGATCGCGCGCTGGACGCGCACCCTGGCCACCATGTTCGCGGCGGGCGTGCCGCTGGTCGAGGCGCTGGACTCGGTGGGCGGGGCCTCCGGCAATCACGTCTACCACATGGCCACCAGGAAGATCCAGGCCGAGGTCTCGACCGGCACCTCGCTCACCATGGCGATGCAGAATGTCGGCGTCTTTCCGAACATGGTGCTGCAGATGTGCTCGATCGGCGAGGAAACGGGCGCGCTCGACGCGATGCTCGGCAAGGTAGCGGACTTCTACGAAGCCGAGGTCGACGACGCGGTCGATGCGCTGTCATCGCTGATGGAGCCGATGATCATGGTAGTGCTCGGCACGCTGATCGGCGGCATGGTGATCGCCATGTACCTGCCGATCTTCAAGATGGGCCAAGTCGTCTAGATGGCGGCACTCGGCTGGCTGGCCCAGCCTGCGGTCCTGCCCTGGGTGGCGCTGGCCCTGGGGCTGTGCATCGGCTCATTCCTCAACGTCGTCATCCACCGCCTGCCGAAGATGATGGAG
>JBDTMD010000346.1:0-3313 GCA_039934435.1 Burkholderiales bacterium | reverse complement strand
ATTCCGGGGAGCTGGGCAATGGAGAAAAACTCGGCCGCATAGGACAGGCGCGAGTAGATTTCATCGGCGTATACCCACACCTGCGGCTGCTTCCGCAGGATTGCCGCGATCGCCTCCAGGTCGCGGCGCGACAGCGTGCCGCCGGTCGGATTGTGCGGCGTGTTGAGGATCAGCAGCTTGGTCTTTGGCGTGATCAGGCGCTCCAGCTCAGCCGGGTCGAAGGCGAAGTCGCGCGCCTCGTGCAGGTGAATCGGCACCGGCCGCGCGCCGTTGGCGAGAATCTGCGACTCGTAGATCGGGAACCCCGGATTGGGGTAGATCACCTCGTCGCCCGCGCCGTAGTCGGTGGTCGACAGGATGGCGTAGGCGATGAACGGTTTCGCGCCGGCGCCCACCACCACGTCCTCGGGACGGATCGGCAGGCCGCCGCGTATTCCCGCCATGTACTTGGCCGCCGCCGCACGCAGCTCATCGATGCCCGCCGACGGCGTGTAACCGTGCTTGCCTGCCTTGATCGCCCTGATTGCGGCTTCCTGCACGTTCTCGGGCGCCGGAAAGTCCGGCTGGCCGATGCAGAAGCTGATGATGTCCTTGCCCTGGCGGGCGAGCGCGTTCACTTCGGCGAGGACGACGAAGGCGTTTTCGGTGCCAAGGTTGCGGGCGCGGCGGCTGATGTCGGGCATGCGTTCCCCCTGAGGCGCGCATTTTACAGTGCTACGATTCCCGGCAATGCTCGTCAACTGCGTCGCCTACCAGGACGGCCGGAAGCTCGTGGAAATCCAGAAACGCGAGATCCGCGCCTATCTCGAGCGGCCGGACTGCTTCGTCTGGGTGGCGCTGCGCGACCCCGACGCGTCGGAGCTGGCCGAGATGCAGGACGAGTTCGACCTGCACGAGCTGGCGGTGGAAGATGCGCGCCACGGCCACCAGCGCCCCAAGCTCGAGGAATACGGCGATTCGCTGTTTGCCGTTCTGCAGACGATCGAGGTCGCGGGCGAGGAGCTGAAAGTCGGCGAGATGGATGTGTTCGTCGGCCGTAATTACGTGCTCTCGGCGCGCCAGCGCACCGAGCGCGGCTTCCAGGACGTGCGCGCGCGCTGCGAGCGCGAGCCGGAGCTCCTGCGCCATGGTTCGGGGTACGTGCTCTACGCGCTGATGGACGCGGTGGTGGACCGCTATTTCCCGGTGCTCGATGCCGTGGAGACCGAGCTCGAGGCGCTCGAGGAGCAGATTTTCACCGGCAAGGCGCCGCGCGAGAACATCGAGGCCCTGTACTACGTAAAGCAGAAGCTGATGACGCTGAAGCACGCCGCGGGCCCGCTGCTCGAGACCTCGAGCCGCCTGTTCGGCGGGCGCGTGCCGCACGCCTGCGCCGGACTCGGCGACTACTTCCGCGACGTCTATGACCACCTGTTCCGGCTGAACCAGTCGCTCGACACGATGCGCGACACGGTAACCACCGCGATCCAGGTAAACCTGGCGATGATCACCATCGGCGAAAGCGAGGTCACCAAGCGCCTCGCGGCGTACGCGGCGCTGGTGGCCGTGCCGACGATGATCGCCGGCATCTATGGCATGAACTTCAAGCTCATGCCGGAATTGCAGTGGGGTTTCGGCTACCCGCTTGCGGTTGCGGTGATGGTGGCCATCGACGTGTACCTGTTCTTCCGCTTTCGCAAGGCGGGTTGGCTCTGAGCTAGCGCGCCCCCGGCAGCACACCCTTCAGGTTCTGCATCATGCGCGCCATGTTGCCGCCCTTCATCATCTTCATCATTTTCTGCATCTGCTCGAACTGGTTGAGCAGGCGATTGACCTCCTGCACCGGCACGCCGGCCCCGGTGGCGATGCGGCGCTTGCGCGACGCCTTGATCAGCTCGGGGCGCGCGCGCTCCTGCGGCGTCATGGCGCTGATGACGCCCGTGATGCGCCGCAGCTGGCGATCGTCCTGCAGCTGCGCCGGATTGATCTGTCCGGCGAGCTGCGCCGGCAGCTTGTCGAGCAGCGCGCCGAGGCCGCCCATTTTCTGCATCTGAGCGATCTGCTGTTTGTAGTCCTCGAGATCGAAGCCCTTGCCCTTCCTGATCTTGTCGGCGACGCGCTTCGCGTCCTCGAGGTCGACCTGCTTGTGCGCATCCTCGACCAGCGACAGGACGTCGCCCATGCCGAGCACGCGCGCCGCCATGCGCTCGGGATGGAACGGCTCCAGCGCATCGAGCTTCTCCCCCGTGCCGGCGAACTTGATCGGCTTGCCCGTGACCTGGCGCACCGAGAGCGCCGCGCCGCCGCGCGCATCGCCGTCCAGCTTGGTGAGGATGATGCCGGTGAGCGGCAGCCGCTCGCCGAACGCGCGTGCGACATTGACCGCGTCCTGGCCCTGCATTGCATCGACCACGAACAGCGTCTCGACCGGCTTCAGTGCCGCGTGCAGCGCCGCGATCTCCTGCATCATCGCCTCGTCGATCGCCAGGCGGCCCGCGGTGTCGACGAGCAGCACGTCGTAATAGCGCGTTTTCGCATGCTCGAGCGCGCGCAGCGCGATGTGCTGCGGTGCCTCGCCGACGGCAGACGGGAACACGTCCACGCCCGCCTGCGCGGCCACAGCGGCGAGCTGCTCGATTGCTGCCGGCCGGTACACGTCGCAGGAGACAACAAGTACCTTTTTCTTCTGCCCCAGCAGCAGCCGGCCGAGCTTGCCCGTGGTAGTGGTCTTGCCCGAGCCCTGCAGGCCCGCCATCAGGATCACCGCCGGCGGCTGTGCGGCGAGATCGAGGGCGGCATGGGCGTCGCCCATCACACGCGTCAGCTCGCGGTGCACCACGCCGATCAGCGCCTGGCCCGGCGACAGACTCCCCACCACCGCTTCGCCGAGCGCCTTTGCCTTGACCGCGGCGACGAAATCGCGCACCACCGGCAGTGCCACGTCCGCTTCCAGCAGCGCCACGCGCACTTCGCGCAGCGCGTCCTGGACGTTGGCTTCGGTGAGGCGCGCCTCACCGCGGAGGGTCTTGGCGATGCGCGCCAGGCGCGCGGTCAGGTTCTCGAGCACGGGTGATAAACTGAAGAGGTGCCCGACATTGTAATTCACGCGGTCACCGCGGCCGCCGCGGCTGCCTATGCGGGTCTGGCATGGCACTTCTGGCGCACGCGCTGGCGCGCGCTGCCGCAGGGCACGGCACCGGCGCCCGGGATGCGGCTGTGGGAGCGCGCTGCCCTGCTCGTGCCGGTGGGGCTGCAGGCCCTGCTGCTGTTTTGGGACCTGTTGTTGCCGCAGGAGCTGCGCTTCGGCTTCGCGCCGGCGCTCGCCATCATGTTC
>JBDTMD010000345.1:0-3315 GCA_039934435.1 Burkholderiales bacterium | reverse complement strand
GCCGCTGGTGGCGTGCGACGCGGGCACGGCGCGCGCGTTGCTCGTCGCGGCCCTGGCCGCCGTGCCGGCGCCGCTCTATCTGGACGTCGTGGACCGGGAGTCGGGTCTCATCGCGTGGCTCGAATCCCTGAATTTCGCCTTGCAGCGCCCCTTCACGCGCATGGTGCACGGCACGGCGGCCGCGCCGGGTGACGCCGGTCTGGTGTTCTTCCCGGCTGGTCCGGAACTGGGCTAGAGGGGCGAAAAGGGGCGAAAAAAAGCGGGCGCCTCTGGCGCCCGCCCGGTTGCTGAAGAAACCGCGCTTACTTGCCGATGATCGGGCCGAAGCGCTGCCACTGCTCGCCGTCGAAGCGAATCAGCTGCTCCGATTCGATCGGCGCGAAGTCCGTGGCGCTGGTATTGATGCGGATGCCAGGCAGCAAGGTCTCGGGCCGGAAGTCTTTCAGGCTCGCCGCCTGCTTCATGATGTTGGCGCGCGTCAGATTATTGCCCGCCTGCTTCAGCACCTGGATCAGGGTTTGCGCCACCGTGTACCCATAGATGTTGGATGCATCGGCGAGGTTTCCTTCAGGGTAGTACTTGGCCATGAAAGCGCGCCAATCCTTCACCGCGGGATCATCCTTCCACTGCGCGTCCTGCGGGTCCTTGATGTACTGCGTGGAGATGAGCCCCTCGGACTTGTCCAGGCCCGCGGGCTTGAGCACCGAGCCGATCGAGGCGGACACGTTGTTGACGTAGTGCGTCGGCTTCCAGCCGATGTCGTAGGCCTTGCGGATCGCCTGCGCGGCGAACTTCGGCGTCGTGATGTTGAAGAAGGTGTCCGCGCCCGAAGCCTGCAGCTGCACGATTTGCGAGTCGACGGTCGGGTCACTGGTTTCGTAGGACACTTCCTTCACGATCATGCTCGCGGCCTTGGCACCGAGCCCGTCCTTGAATCCCTTGAGGTAGTCCTTGCCGTAATCGTCGTTCTGATAAAGGACGCCGATCTTGGCCTTGGGATTGTTCTTCAGGATGTGCTCGGCGTAGATGCGCCCCTCGGTCTGATAGTTCGGCTGCCAGCCCATGGTCCACGGGAAGTGTTTCGGGTCGTTCCACTTGGTCGCGCCGGTGGCGACGAACAGCTGCGGCACCTTCTTCGCGTTCATGTACTTGTGGATCGCGCTGTTCGGCGGCGTGCCGAGCGACTGGAAGGTAAACAGCACCTGGTCCTGCTCGACGAGCTTTCTCGTCATTTCCACCGTCTTCGGCGGGCTGTAGCCGTCGTCGTAGGAGATCCACTCGATCTTGCGGCCGTTGACGCCGCCCTGGTCGTTTACCATCTTGATGTACGCGCCAATCGTCTTGCCGATCGTGCCGTAGGCCGAGGCCGGCCCGCTGTAGGGATTGGTATTGCCGATCTTGATGATCTTGTCGGTCGCGCCCGGGTCGTACTTCTTCTGCGCCAGCGCGGCAGGCGAGCCCAGCGCGACGGCGAGCAATGCGGCAATCGATACCAGCTTCATGTTCTCCTCCTCAAGTGGACTGTGACGTATTCTGCGCTTTTCGCGCGAGCCGGGCTAGGGCCATGCGCACCGCGCCTGCGACTCCCATCGGCATCACATAGACGAAGCCGAGCAGGAATATGCCGAAGATCGCCCAGGGGGCGGCCTTCGAAATTTCGTCGGCGATGTTGGGCACGAACTGGATGAACAGCGCCCCGTAGATCGCCCCGGAAATCGTGGCGAGCCCGCCGATGACGATGCCGACCAGGAACACGATCGACACGAAGATGTTGAAGCTGTCGGGCGCCACGTACTGGATGGCGATGGCGCCGAGCGCGCCGGCGACGCCGGTGTACATGGCGGAGACGCCGAAGGTGAGCGATTTCACCATCGCCGTATTGATGCCCATCGCCTCGGCGGCGACGTGCTGATCGCGGATCGCGACCATCGCGCGCCCGACGCGCCCGCGCAGCATGTTCCAGGCGAGCAGGAACATCAGCACCGCCACCGCCAGCGTGAAGAAGTAGAGCCACTGGTCGGCGTTGATCGGCAGGTCGAATGGAGCATCGGGCTTGATGATGACGATGCCCTGCACGCCGCCGGTCCATTTCTCGAGGTGGTGGTATTTCAGCAGCGCCGGCAACGACACGCCGAGCGCGAACGTGGCGAGCGCCAGGTACAGGCCCTCGAGGCGCAGCGCCGGCAGGCCGAAAAGAAAGCCGGCGACCAGGCACACCACGGCTGCGGCCGGCAGCGTTGCCCAGTAGGGCACGCCGTACTGGTCCATCAGGATCGCCGCCGTGTATGCGCCAATCGCGTAGAACGCTCCATGGCCGAGCGAAATCTGGCCGTTGTAGCCGGTCAGCATGTTCAGGCCGAGAAGCGCGATCGAATAGACGAGCGCCAGCGTGAGCTGGAACGTGCGGTAGTTGCTCACCAGGAACGGCACCGCGCATGCGGCGAGCAGCAGGATCGCCAGGAGGACGAGCTGGCGCCGGCTCATACGCGGCTCACCAGCACCTTGCCGAAGAAGCCCGAGGGCTTCACCACCAGCACGCCGATGATCAGCACCAGCGCTACGGCGAGCTTCAGCTCGTTGCCGATGACGAAGGCGCCGAGCACGTTTTCCAGCACTCCGACCAGGAAGCCGCCGAACACCGCGCCCGCCGGATTGTCGATGCCGCCGACCAACGCGGCGGCGAAGGCGTAGAGCAGCACACCGCCCATCATGTTCGGGTCGAGGAACACGATCGGCGCGACCATCATGCCGGCGACGCTGCCGATGGCGGAGGCAAGGCCCCAGCCCAGCGCCAGCATCCAGCCGACGCGCACGCCCACGAGGCGCGCGGACTCGGGATTTTGCGCGGCCGCGCGCATGGCAAGGCCGAGCGGCGTGAAGCGGAAGAACGCGTACAGGAGCGCGAGCACGACCAGCGTGACGCCGATCGCGCCGCCGCCGTGGGAGGTGATGTAGTTGCCGAAGATCGGCTGCTCCGGAAACGGGCTGGGGAAAGTCTTGATGGTGTAGCTGAAGATCCAGCCGGTGACGCTGTTGAGGATAACGAGTAGCGCGATGAACACCACCACCACGGCCAGCACCGGCGCGTTCTCCACCGGCCGGATGATGACGCGCTCGATCACCACGCCGAGCACGAAGGCGAACACCACGGTGAGCAGGAACGCCGGCCAGTAAGGCATGCCGGCGTTGATCAGGCTCCAGGCGAAGTAGGTGGCGAACATCGCCATCTCGCCTTGCGCGAAATTCACCAGGTGCGTCGCCTGGTAGATCATCACCAGCGCCAGCGCCAGGCTGGCGTAGATGCCGCCCGTCGCC
>JBDTMD010000344.1:0-3317 GCA_039934435.1 Burkholderiales bacterium | reverse complement strand
GGTCATCGCGATGATCGGGAGCCGCGCCGGCGATGAAAGGGGAACGAATCAGGCGCGATGCCTGTTCGAAGGGCACTTCGCCCGCGGCGAGCTCGAGGATCGACAACGCTGCTCTCACCAACGGATAGTCCGCGAGCGGCGCGCCGAGCGAGACGTTGAAGGGCAATGACTGCGCTTCGCGTCCCGGAAGATTGTGGTCGGCGCGCAGGACGCGGGAAAAAACGCGCAGCACTTCGCGCCGGCGCTCGCCCAATTCCGGCACGACGACGCCGATGCGCGCCGCGCCGCCCTCCAGTCGCGCGCGCGCCCAGAGCGCGGCGGACTCGAGCTCGTCGCGCGCCGCGGGGAAGACGCGCCGCCCCGCTTGCGCTTTTTTCCCCTCAGGCGCGCAGCTTCGCACTTCGATGCCCGAGTGCGCGCAGGCGTCGAAGAAGTCCTGTTCCTGCGGCGTGACGACGTCGAAGGCGTAGGCGACGAGGCGCTGCGGCTTCCTGAGAACCGTTGCCTTCAGCAGCGGCGCGACAACGTCCGCCAGGCGCGCCGCATCGATGCTCTTTTCCCGCTCGCAGCGCCGCGCGAATTCCTGCGACCAGTCGACGAAGGCCTTCGCGTCGTCATTGCCCGGAAAGGACGCAAGCGCGCCGGCGATGCGCCAGCCGTGCGCCAGCATCCACGCGCGCCGGCAATCGGCCGCCGCCTGCGGCACGGCGAGCAGCGCCTCGCCCCAGCGGCTGTCGCGGATCGCGGCTTCCCAGAACACCTGCTCCTGCGCCGGCGTCAGCAGCAGCGGCAGCGAAACCGCGAGATCGGAATACAGCGCGTCTTCGTACAGGCGCTCGACATAGGCGGCAAACGGCAGGATGTCCGCCGTCTCCCACACCGCGCGGTTTTTTGCTGCCTGTCCGGCATCGAACTCGCGCGCGAGTTCCTGCGCGAGGCGGCGGTTCGGCGTAACGACGGTAAGGTGCGCCGCGTAACCCGCGGCAAGGCGATCCAGCAACTCCTGCTTGGCGACCGGCGCGACGGGCATGCGCCGGCAGTTTAGAGCAAGGCTAGACCGTGCCCATCACGCGCCGCAGCAGCAGCGCCGCGATCGCGCCGACCGCCGCCATCACCGAGCTGCCGCCGAGGCCGCTTTCGGGCGCGATGCCCGACAGGCGCAGGCCGACTGCAAAGGCGAACGCGCCGACGATGGCGAAGACGATATCGCCCTTGACGCCGAAGTTGTTGCCGGTAAGAAAACGGCCGACCACCAGCCCGACCACGAGGCCGATGATGGCAATTACGACGTACTGCATTGGAGTCTCCGCAGGAGCCCCCCAGCTTACGCCGTTGGCGCCCGGGTGCCGGCCGCGGTGCCAAATATTGCCCGGTCAGTAGTGGAATTCTGCGAACACCAGATGCCCATCCTGCGCCGGCCAGTTCTGCACCGTGATGCGCTCGCCGTTGAAGCGCGCCGGCACCGGCCGCAGCGGCCCCGGCGGCAGCCGCAGCTTGCCGGTCGAGACGCCCGGCACGCCCTCGTTGATGGCGGGCGGCACCTTGCCGTCCAGGGTGAATACGTCGCGGCCGTGGCCGAAGTAGCCGCGCGGCCGGGTGATGGCGACCACGCTGCCCGCCTCGGCTTCGCCCTTGCCGAACTGCGCCGGGCGTAACTGCACGATGCCGCTCGAGCGCGGGAACGGCGATCGGTACGTGTGCGTGATGGCGAAGCCCGGCACCTCGAGCACGAACTCGTAGTACGCGCCGGATCGCGCGTGGAACGGTCCCCAACGGCCGTCGGCGCCGGTCGTCTTCTCGTGCGCCGGGCCGCCCAGCCGCGCGCCGGTGTCGCCGGACACTTCGTAGACCGCAACTTTCGCGCCTGCCACAGGCAGGTTGGTCGGCGCCCCGCCCGCCACGCCGCCCACCGTGCCGTCGAGCACCACGTCAGCCTCGTCGACGATGTCGAGCCGCACCGGCGCCGACCCGGTGATGAAGCGGTAGGTCGCGGCGAAGGCGAGCGGCCCGAAGGACGTCTCGCGATGATCGACCCCTTTCAGGACGACGTTCTCCGCGCCCTGCAGCGCGGGGCCGTCGTAGGCAACGCCGGTGGCGCGGCCGGGCGCGCCCAGGAAGCGGCCGTCGGGCTGCGCGTACTTGTCGTTGGTGTCGCTGCGAATCGTCATGAAGCGCACGCCCGCCGTCACCTCGTCCGGGCCGGCGTTGAGCTGCGTGAGGAACGGCCCCTTGGCGTTGAACTCGCTGCCCAGGGTCTCCGGCCAGTCGAAGACGCCGTGATTGGTGCCGCCGCCGAGCACGACGCGCGACACCCATTGCGCGCCGCCGCCGTTCTTCAAGTAGTTGCGGATGACATTGGCGCCGCGCGAATTGCCCACCAGCGCCACCTGGTCGCGCCCTGTAACGCGGCGCACCGCCTCGACCTCGGCCGCGAGCGCCGCGCGCTGCTCCGCCGACGACGAGCGGTTCGGCTGCGGCTTGGCGTCGTCGCTGCGCGCGAGCGGGTACGGCAGGTCGATGGCGTGCAGCAATTGCCGCGGATAGCCGTTCGACTCGAAGCGCCACAGCGTCGTGATCCACAGCGCGGCGGTGTCGCCGTTGCCGTGCACGAACACCACCGCGGGCAGGTCCGGGCGCGGCGCGAGCGGCGCGCAGGCGGCGGCAAGCAGCGCAAGTGCGGACAGCAGGCGGCGCAAGATCATGGCGGGGCTCCCTGGAACGGATCGGCTGCCGCATAATAAACCCATGGACGCCGGCGACGCCCTGCTACTCGCCCGAGCCCAGTTCGGGCTGAACATCGGGTTCCACATCCTGTTTCCGACGATCAGCATCGCCCTGGCCTGGTACCTGATCGGCTTTCGCGTGAAATATGCCCGCACCGGCGACCCGCGCTGGCTCGCCACCTACCGGCTGTGGGTCAAGATCTTCGCCCTGACCTTCGCCATGGGCGTGGTCTCGGGCATCACCATGAGCTTCCAGTTCGGCACCAACTGGCCGGGCTACATGATGAGCGTCGGCAACATCGCCGGCCCGCTCCTCGGCTACGAGGTGCTGACCGCGTTCTTCCTCGAGGCGACGTTCCTCGGCGTGATGCTGTTCGGCATGGAGCGCGTCTCCACGCGCGTGCACATTCTCTCGGCGGTGATGGTGGCGCTCGGCACGACGCTGTCGGCGTTCTGGATCCTCGCGCTCAATTCCTGGATGCAGACGCCCGCCGGCCATGTCATGGACGGCAACGCGCTGATCGCCGGCGACTGGCTGCAGGTGATCTTCAATCCGTCGTTTCCGTACCGCTTCACCCACATGCTGCTCGCCTC
>JBDTMD010000343.1:0-3325 GCA_039934435.1 Burkholderiales bacterium | reverse complement strand
ATTTCCGCGGCGCCGGCTGGAACGTGATCAAGGTGATCTGGGGCTCGTACTGGGATCCGCTGTTCGCGCGCGACAAGGACGGGCGCCTGCTGCGCATCATGGAGGACACCGTCGACGGCGAGTACCAGAACTACAAGGCGAACGACGGCGCCTTCGTGAGGAAGCACTTCTTCGGCAAGGACCCGAAGACGCTGGAGCTCGTGTCGCGCATGACCGACGAGGACGTCTGGCGCCTGAATCGCGGCGGTCACGATCCGCACAAGATCTACGCCGCCTACGCCGCGGCGGTCAAGCACAAGGGTCAGCCGACCGTGATCCTCGCCAAGACGATCAAGGGCTACGGCCTGGGCAAGCAGGGCCAGGCGAAGAACCCGACGCACCAGCTGAAGAAGGTCGACGTCGCCACGATCAAGGAAATGCGCGATCGCTTCAACATTCCGATCCCGGACGACAAGCTCGAGGAACTGCCGTTCTTCGTACCCGCCGCGGATTCGCCGGAGATGAAATACCTGCACGCGCGCCGCCAGGCGCTTGGCGGCTTCCTGCCGCAGCGGCGCCGCAAGGCAGACACGGTGCCCGCGGTGCCGCCGCTCTCGGCGTTCGAAGCGGTGCTCAAGGGCTCGGGCGCGGGCCGCGAGATTTCCACCACCATGGCGTTCGTGCGCCTGCTCACGGCGCTGTTGCGCGACAAGGAGCTCGGCAAGCGCATCGTGCCCATTGTGCCGGATGAGGCGCGCACCTTCGGCATGGAGGGCATGTTCCGGCAGCTCGGCATTTTCTCCGCCGAGGGCCAGAAGTACGAGCCGGTGGACCGGGAACAGGTGATGTTCTACCGCGAAGACAAGGCGGGCCAGATCCTGGAGGAAGGCATTACCGAGGCCGGGTCGATGTCCTCCTGGATCGCCGCGGCGACGTCCTACAGCCACTCCAACTTCGTCAGCATCCCGTTCTTCATCTACTACTCGATGTTCGGCTTCCAGCGCTTTGGCGACCTCGCTTGGGCGGCCGGCGATCAGCGCGCGCGCGGCTTCATACTCGGTGGTACGGCGGGACGCACGACGCTGAATGGCGAAGGGCTGCAGCACGAGGATGGGCACTCGCATGTGCTCTCGTCGGTGATCCCGAACTGCGTGTCCTACGACCCGACCTACGGCTACGAGCTGGCGGTGATCGTGCATGACGGGCTGCGCCGCATGGTCCAGGAGCAGGAGGACGTTTTCTACTACCTGACGGTGATGAACGAGAACTACGAGCACCCGCCGATGCCGACAGGCGCCGAGGAAGGGATTCTCAAGGGGATGTATCTGCTGCGCGAGTCGAAGTCCAAAGCGAAATCGCGCGTGCAGCTGATGGGCTCGGGCACCATCCTGCGCGAAGTCGAGGCCGCCGCAGAGCTGCTGGAGAAGGACTGGGGCGTCGCCGCCGACGTGTGGAGCGCGACCAGCTACACCGAGTTGCGCCGCGACGGGCTCGCCGCGGACCGCTGGAACCTGCTGCATCCGGAGGGGAAGCCGCGCACGCCCTACGTGACGCAGATGCTCGCCAAGCGCCCGGCCGGGCCGGTGGTGGCGGCGAGCGACTACATCAAGACCTTCGCCGACCAGATCCGGACGTTCGTGCCGCGCGAGCGCGAGTATCGCGTGCTCGGCACCGACGGCTTCGGGCGCTCCGATTCGCGCGCCAAGCTCAGGTATTTCTTCGAGGTCAATCGCCACTTCGTCGTGGTCGCGGCGCTGCAGGCGCTCGCCGAGCAGGGCGATGGCAAGGCGAAAGCCGTGGCCGACGCCATCAAGAAGTACGGCATCGACCCCGACAAGCCGGATCCGACGACCGTATGAAGGAAATCAACGTCCCCGACATCGGCGACTTCAAGGAAGTCGAGGTCATCGAGGTCCTGGTGAAGCCCGGCGACACGATCAGCGCCGAGCAATCGCTCATCAGCGTGGAATCGGACAAGGCGACGATGGAAATTCCCGCGCCCGGCCCGGGTGTGGTGAAGGAGCTGCGCATCAAGGTCGGCGACAAAGTGTCGCAGGGCACGCCGATCCTGGTGCTCGAGGAGGCGGCGGGCGAACCCGAAGCGAAGGCGGCGCCCGCTGCGGAAAAGCCGAAGGCAGCGCCTGCACCGGAAAAGGCAAGAGAGGCGCCTGCGCCTGCGAAAGCGGAGCCTGCAGCCGCGAAAGCAGCGCCCGCGCCCGCGGCGAAAAGCGCAGGCCCCATGACCGTAAAAGTGCCCGACATCGGCGACTTCAAGGAAGTCGAGGTGATCGAGGTGCTGGTGAAGCCCGGCGACACCGTGGCGCCCGAGCAGTCGCTGATTTCCGTCGAATCCGACAAGGCGACGATGGAGATTCCCTCGCCTGCCGCCGGAAAGATCATCGCCGTGACGATAAAGGTTGGAGACAAGGTGTCGCAGGGCTCCGCGATCCTCGAGCTCGAGGTCGACGGCGCAGCGGCGGCGGGACCGGTAGCGGCCGCGGCGAAGTCCACGAAGGCGCAGGCCGCGCCTGCCGCAGAGTTCGAGGCGCCCGCGGTCCCGCAGCCGCCGCCGGTGCCCAAGGAGCCGCAGGATGCCACGCACGCCAAGCCGCACGCGAGCCCCTCGGTGCGCAAGTTCGCGCGCGAGCTTGGCGTCGATCTCACGCGCGTGAAGGGCAGCGGGCCGAAAGGCCGCATCGCGCATACCGACGTGCAGGCGTTCGTCAAGGCCGCGCTGGCGGCGGTGCCCGCTTCCGCCGCGGCTGCGAAGGGCGGGGCGCTGCCCTTCAACCTGCCCGCCTGGCCCGACGTCGATTTCGCGAAATTCGGGCCGGTGGAGTCCAAACCGCTGACGCGCCTGCAGAAGCTCTCCGGGCCGAACCTGCACCGCAACTGGGTCTCCATTCCGCACGTCACGCAGTTCGACGAGGCGGACATCACCGACCTGGAGGCGTTTCGCAAGTCCAACACCGCCGAGACCGAGAAGCAGGGCTTCAAGCTCACGATGCTCGCTTTTCTCGTCAAGGCCTGCGTGACGGCGCTGCGCCAGCATCCGAACCTCAACGCCAGCCTCGAGCGCGGCGGCGAGAACCTGATCCTGAAGAAGTACTACAACATCGGCGTGGCGGTGGATACGCCCGACGGGCTGGTGGTGCCGGTGGTGCGCGATGCCGACCGCAAGGGCGTGTTCGACGTCGCGCGCGAGCTCGCGGAGATCTCGAAGCTGGCGCGCGACAAGAAGTTGAAGCCCGGCGACATGCAGGGCGGCACGTTCTCCATTTCGAGCCTCGGCGGCATCGGCGGCACCGCCTTCACGCCGATCATCAATGCCCCGGAAGTGGCAATC
>JBDTMD010000342.1:0-3330 GCA_039934435.1 Burkholderiales bacterium | reverse complement strand
GCGGCAGCTTGCCCAGCAGCACCAGCGCTTCCTTCATGCGGTTGTGCATGTCGACCCAGGGCTCGGTATAGAACGCTTCCACCGTAGGCCAGATGCGATCGTTGATGCGCTGCGCGGTCGCGAGGTCCTTCGCCTGCACTGCGCGCCACAGCTGCACCTGCAGATCGGCGATCACCGAGCCGCTGCCCGACAGCAGCCCGTTGCAGCCCAGGGCGAGCGAACCCATCAGCCAGGCGCTGTGCGTGGTGAGCACGTTCACCGGCGGCGTGCGCGATTGCAGCGCGCGGACCTGTCTCTCGTGCAACTGCGGGTTCGCGCTCCAGTCCTTGATCGCGCGCACCGTCGGCACCGCCTCGAGGATCTGCTGCAGCGTGGCGAGCGGGTAGCCCTGCCCGCCCGCGAGCGGGTACTGGAAGATGATCAGCGGCAGGTCGCTCGCGCCGGCGATGCGCCGGAAGTGCTCCAGCGCCATCTCCGGGCGCTGGCCGAAGCTGAAGATGCCCGATGGAAACACGAGCAGCGCCGAGGCGCCGCCGTCCTGCGCCATGCGCGCGAGGCGCGCCGCCTCGAGGCTGCCCTCGGCGTAGATGCCGTTGACGATCGGGATGCGCTTGCCGATCTCGTCCTGGGTCAGCTCGAGCACGCGCCGCTGCTCGTCGAAGGTGCACGAAGCGACTTCGGAGGCGTGGGCGTTGACCGTGATCGCCGAGATGCCCTCGACCGCGCCGACGTCCCTCAGGTGCGCGCGGTACGCGGCCTCGTCGATCTGCAGGTCTTCCTTGAACGGCAGCAGCACGGCGGGGATGACGCCGTGGGGCATGTAATCGCGATGTCGGGACATGGGTCGCTCCTTTGCGCAGCGCTGGCTGCTGCAAGTGTACCGCCGGCGCGTTTGCCCGGCGCCGCGGCGTGCCCCATGATGCGCGGAACAGCATGCCGCTCGAAGAAGAATACGACGCCATCGTCGTCGGCGCGGGCGCAGGCGGGCTGACCGCCGCCTGCGTCGCCGCGGCCGAAGGCCTGAAGACGCTCCTCGTCGAGAAATCGCCGCTGGTGGGCGGCACCACGGCCGTGTCCGGCGGCATGGTGTGGATTCCCGCCAACCTGAAAATGGCCGCGGCCGGCATCGAGGACAGCGTCGACAATGCGCGGCGCTACCTGGACGCGGCGGCGCCGCCGGCACGCGAACCGCAGGTGCGCGAAGCGTTTCTCCGGCGCGCGCCGGAAGCGATCGAGTATCTGGAAGAGCGCACCGCGCTGCGCCTGCGCCCGGTGCTGAATTACCCGGACTACTACCCCGCGCTGCCCGGCGCAACGCCCGGCGGCCGCGTGCTCGAGCCGGTGGAGTTCGACGCGCGCATCCTGGGCGCCGACTTCGCGCTGCTGCGCTGGCCGCTCGCCGAATTCATGCTGTTCGGCGGCATGATGATCGCGCGCCCGGACCTGCCGCATTTTCGCGCCGCGCTTTCCTCGCCACGCTCGGCGGCTCGCGTCCTGCGCCTCGCGGCCGAGTACGCGTGGCAGCGGCTCGGCGCGCCGCGCGGCACGCGCCTGGTGCTCGGCAATGCGCTCGTCGCGCACCTGCTCAAGTCAGCGCTCGACCTGAAGGTGTCGCTGCAGCTCGGCACGGGCGTCAAGCGGCTCGTGCTGCGCGATGGCGCCGTGTCGGGCGTGGAGATCGACTCGGAGGGACAGCCGCTCACGATCCTGGCGCGCGCGGGCGTGGTGCTCGCCACCGGCGGCTTTTCGCACGACGCCGAGCTGCGCAAGAAGCTCCTGCCGGCGGCAGTGTCGGCGCGCTCGCCGGCGTGCGCGACGAGCACCGGCGACGGCCTGCGCCTCGGCCAGGCCGCCGGCGGCGCGCTCGGCGAGCACAACGCGCAGAACGCGTTCTGGGCGCCGGTCTCGCGCTTCCGGCGCGCGGACGGCAGCGAAGGCGTGTTCCCGCACACCGTGGCCGATCGCGGCAAGCCCGGCATCATCGCGGTGACCAAGGCCGGCGATCGCTTTACCAGCGAAGCAGTGTCGTACCACGAGTTCGTGCTGGCGATGTTTCGCGCCGGCCTCAACGGCGCGGCGAATCCCGGGTTCCTGGTGTGCGACCGCCGGAGCCTGTGGCAATACGGGCTCGGCGCGGTGCGGCCGTTCACGTTGTCGCTTGCAAAGCATCTGGCCGGCGGTTACCTGAGGCGCGCGGCGACCCTCGACGGCCTCGCGGCGCTGCTCGAGATCGACCCGCCGCGACTGGTGCGCACGGTCGCCACCTACAACGAGGACGCGCGCCTCGGCATCGACACGAAATTCGGACTCGGCGGCGACGCCTACCAGCGCTTCCTCGGCGATGCGCGCAACCGGCCCAATCCCTGCATGCGGCCGATCGAAGCGCCGCCGTATTACGCGATACGCATCGTGCCGAGCGATCTGGGCACCGTGGCGGGCCTGCTCACTGACGGCGACGCGCGCGTGCTCGGCGCGAACGGCCAGCCGGTGCCCCGGCTCTACGCCTGCGGCAACGACATGAACTCGATCATGGACGGCGCCTACCCGGGCCCGGGCATCACGCTCGGCCCGGCGCTGGTGTTTGGCTACATCGCCGCGCGCGCGCTGGCGCAGAGCCTGGCGGACGCGCGGCCTACAATGCCCGGCGGCACATTGCGTCCACTCGGATAGAAGCGATCGCGCGCGGCACCGACACTTTCACGTCACCGGACCCCGAATGGAAATCCTCCTCGCCCTCGCTACGATCCTCGGCGGCATCGCCGCCGCGTGGTATTTCTGGGACAAATGGCGGGACCGCACCGCAGGTCGCAGCGAGCGCTCGCCGCACGCGGAGTCGGCACCGCGCAGCCGCGTCGTGCTGCGCGCAGAGGCCCGGGCATTCGGCATTCTCATGGGCGAGGATTCGGCTGCCGCGCGCGCGGCGCTGGATCGCGCACATGAGACGCTGGTCAGCGCCATCTCCAAATCGGGCGGACAGGTCGTCGCTACGCCGGCCGAGGCGATCGTGGCGCTGTTTGACGACGCCAAGCGCGGCATTGAAGGCGCCATCGCGGCACGCGCAGCGCTCAAGCGATTCAACCAGGAGCAGCCCGCATCGGATCGGGTTCATTACCGCTTCGGCATCGATGCCGGTGAGGTCGCGCTACGCTCGGGGGTGCTGGTGGGCGCCGTCGCGGAGCGCGCCGCGGAGCTCAGCCTGCGTGCGCCGACCGATGGCATCCGGTTGAGCGCAGCAGTTCGTGCATTGCTGCCGGAGAACGCCCGATTCGCAATCGCCGCGGATGCCGACGGCGTGTTCAGCTGCGCATCCGATGAGCCGTCGGCGCCTTC
>JBDTMD010000341.1:0-3331 GCA_039934435.1 Burkholderiales bacterium | reverse complement strand
CAGTTTCCGCAGCAGGTATTTGGCGACCTGCTCTATCAGATCTATTTCCGTTTTCTCGAAACTGAGGATGAGTACTTCGACTATGCACCGGCCAAGGTGCCGCCTCAGGGGCGTTGGCGGATCTATGGTCTCGGGTTATCCGATAGCGTGCTGAAGAAGGTTTACTCAGATAACGCGCGCCGCCTGCTGCGAGCCCTGCGATGCCAGCACAAAGCGCGCCGGATTCTGCGCCACGCCCTTGAATCGCACCTCGAAATGCAGGTGCGGGCCGGTGGAGCGGCCAGTCGTGCCGACGTCGGCAATGTGGCGGCCGCGCTGCACGACGTCGCCTTCCCTGACGTACAGCTTCGAGGCGTGGGCATAACGCGTCACCAGATCGTTGCCGTGGTCGATGTCGACGACATTGCCGTATTGCGGATGCAAGCCGGCGAAAATGACGACGCCGCCCGCGGCGGCGACGATCGGCGATCCCAGGTCGGCCAGGAAATCGATGCCTTCGTGCATCGCCTGCATGCCGGTAAAAGGATCGATGCGCATGCCGAAGCCCGAAGCATTGAACGGGGCGTTGACCGGCATCATCGTCGGCATGAGCTTTTTCTTGACCGCCTGCTCGAACAGCTGCGCCTCCAGCACGCCCAGCATGTCGGTGCGGTTCTCCATCTGGCGCGAAACTACGTATAGTTTTTCGCCGAACTCGGCGAGCGACAGATTCTGCGGCGGCAGCGCGGTCGGCTGCGCGCCGCCCAGGCCCGGGGCCTCGCTGAAGCGGAATTCCTGCGGCCGGATCCCGGCCATGCTCGACAGCCGATCGCCGAGGGCATCCAGGCGCGCGAGTTGTGCCTGCATCTCGCCCAGCTTCACGGCCATGGCGTTGAGGTTTTGCTGCACGAACTGGCGCGCGCGCTCGGCTTCGCCCTGCTGGGCTGACAGCACCAGCTGCTGCACCAGCGGCACCTTGATGTCGGTGGCAAAACGGAACGTGACCCAGTACAGGCCCGCGGTCATCACCAGCAGCAGCACCAGGGCACCGACCAGCGACGCCAAGAGATGGCGCGTCGACACATTCAGCGTCCTGGTTTTGGCCAGGCGGTCAGGGATTACGATAATCTGCACTCGGCACTCCCTTTACCCAAATTCCCCTTGCTGCCTTCAAAAGCCGACCGCTTCCTGATCGCCGACGCCGGCATGGAGCGCGTCGTTGCCAAGGCGCGTGAGCTGCGCTCGCTCACCAAATCTTGCACCGATTTTCTCCCGCCTACGCTCGCCCGGCAAATCCGCGCCGTCAATCTTCGGGACGGCGAACTATCGCTGCTAGCCGCTAATCCGGCGGCGGCGGCAAAGTTAAAGTTAATCGCCGAGAGCTTGCGTAAGTTCTTGTTACAACAGGGTTCGAAGGTTAATTCAGTTTCGGTAAGGGTGCAACCAACTCGGTCACACTGGGACGAGTCGGCGGCACCCAAGGCGATTGCATTGTCCGACGGTGGAAAGGTTGAATTATCAGCACTTTACGAGCGTTTGAGCCCATCGTCTCCCATGCGGCGGGCGCTCGGCACCCTGCTGGAGCGGCAAGGCGTCAGAATTCGCTCGCCAAACGCTCCGCAAAAATCAGCAGCAGGACGAAAGCGGACAGGTAAACCGCGTACTTGAAGATGCGCCAGGCGTAGTCCAGGTATCTGCGCTCGCCGCTTGCCAGGTACATCAGCATGCAGGCGCCCAGCGCCACCGCGACCAGCAGCCCGAGGACTCGCGCCAGAGCAGCACCTAGACCGGGAGTCGCACCAGGCCGGCAACGCCGGACGGCGCCTGGTCGGCATGCTCGAAGCTCGCCATCTCCCAGGCTGAGGTTTGCGCCAGCAGGGCGCGCAGCAGCTTGTTGTGCAGCGCGTGGCCGGACTTGTGCGCGGAGAACGCGCCCAGCAGCGGCCGGCCGAGCAGGTACAGGTCGCCGATTGCGTCGAGCACCTTGTGGCGGATGAATTCGTCGGCGAAGCGCAGCCCGTCGGCGTTCAGCAGGCGGTATTCGTCCAGCACCAGCGCGTTGTCCAGGCCGCCGCCCAGCGCGAGCCCGTTCTCGCGCAGGCGCTCGACGTCGTGCATGAAGCCGAAAGTGCGCGCGCGCGCGATTTCCTTGAGGTAAGACGTCTCGGCGAAATCGACACTCACCGACTGGCGCGTCTTGTCGATCACCGGGTGATTGAAATCGATCGAGAAGGAGAGGCGCAGCCCTTCGTAGGGCTCGAGGCGCGCCCACTTGTCGCCGTCCTGTACCTCGACGGCGCGCGTCACGCGCAGAAAGCGCTTGGGTGCCGCCTGCTGCTCGAGGCCCGCCTGTTGCAGGAGCAGCACAAAAGGCGCGGCGCTGCCGTCCATGATCGGAACTTCCGGGCCATCGAGATCGATGTAGGCGTTGTCCACGCCCAGGCCGGCAAGCGCCGACATCAGGTGCTCGACCGTGTAGATTTTGACGTCCTGATGCACCAGGCACGAAGACAGGCGCGTCTCGCCGACGAGATCGGCGCGCGCCGGAATGTCCAGCGGCGAATCAAGGTCGACGCGGCGAAAGACGATGCCGGTATCGGGCTGCGCCGGCCGCAGCGTCATTTCGATTTTCTGGCCGGTGTGCAGACCCACGCCCTTGGCGCGGATCAGGGTCTTCAGGGTGCGTTGCTTGAGCATGCCTAACTTCTTGAGCGAACGAAGGATTCTATCAGACAAGCACGGCGGAGCACCTCCGGCAAGGAGGATAAAAGCAGCGCTCCGCCGTCTTTGCCGGCGGGTTAGTCGGCCTGCTTGCGCAGGAACGCCGGTATGTCGTACTTGTCGACGCCGCTCTGCTGCAGCGCTTCGACAGTCGAGGCGCGGTTGCGGCGAATCACCGCCGGCACCGAGTCGAGCTGCTGGTAATCCACTGCGCCCTGGCCTGCCAGCGGATGGTCGTCGGTGCCTGTTTTCTGCGACACCACCAGCTGCGGCTTGCCCTGGCGCGCCATCAGCGGCGCGCCGAGTCCGGTCGCCACCACCGTGACGCGCAGATTGTCGCTGAGCCCGTCGTCGTAGACGCCGCCGTAGATGATGGTCGCATCCTCCGCGGCAAAGGCGCGGATCGTGTTCATCACTTCCTTGGTCTCGCGCAGCTTGAGGCTCTGGCGCGAAGCGGTGATGTTGACCAGCACGCCGCGCGCGCCCATCAGGTTCACGCCTTCGAGCAGCGGGCAGGCGATGGCCTGCTCGGCGGCGATGCGCGCGCGATCGAGGCCAGCGCAGGCGGCCGATCCCATCATCGCCATGCCCTGCTCGCTCATCACCGTGCGCACGTCCTGGAAGTCGACGT
>JBDTMD010000340.1:0-3360 GCA_039934435.1 Burkholderiales bacterium | reverse complement strand
GCACGCGCTCGCGCTCGCCACCAGCCAGGACCACAAGCGCCTGCGCGACGGCGACGCCGGCCCGAACACCGGCGGCATGGGCGCCTACTCGCCGGCGCCGGTGGTGACGCCCAACGTGCACGCGCGCGTGATGCGCGAGATCATCCAGCCGGCGATTGCCGGCATGGCGCAGGACGGCGTCCCGTACACGGGCTTTCTGTACGCCGGCCTGATGATCGACGCCGCGGGCAACCCGAAGACGCTCGAGTTCAACTGCCGTCTCGGCGATCCGGAAACGCAGCCGATCCTGCTGCGGCTGAAGTCCGACCTGCTGGAGCTGATCGAGCGCGCGCTCGAGGGCAAGCTGCACGACACGGACGCCGAGTGGGACCGGCGCGCGGCGCTCGGCGTGGTGCTCGCGGCGCACGGCTACCCGGAACAGCCGCGAACAGGCGATCGCATCGATGGCGTGCCCGCGGCAGCGGCCGATTGCCGCGTGTTCCAGGCCGGCACCCGTGTGGAGGGCAAAGGCGTCGCCACCAACGGCGGGCGGGTGCTTTGCGTCACGGCGCTCGGCGACAATCTGCGCGCCGCGCGCAGCCGCGCCTACCAGGCCGTGGAGCGCATCCGCTTCGACGGCATGCAATATCGAAAAGACATCGGCCATCGCGCGCTGAAGAAGTGAACCTCGCCGCTGTCAGCGACTACTTTCTCGGCCTGCAAGCGGCGCTCGTCGCGGCGCTGGAGGCGCTCGACGGCGGCAAGTTCCGCGAGGATCGCTGGACGCGGCCCGAGGGCGGCGGCGGCAAGGCGCGCGTCCTCGAGGATGGTGCGCTGTTCGAGCGCGGCGGCGTCAACTTCTCCAGCGTGCAGGGCGCGCGCCTGCCACCCTCGGCCACCGCGTCGCGGCCGCAGCTCGCCGGGCGGGCGTTCGAGGCGCTGGGCGTGTCGCTCGTCCTGCACCCGAAGAACCCCTACTGCCCCACCGTGCATATGAACGTGCGCTGCTTCGCCGCCGGCGACCTCTGGTGGTTCGGCGGCGGCATGGACCTCACGCCGTACTACGGCTTCGAGGAAGATGCGCGGCATTTTCACGCCACCTGCAAGTCAGCGGTTGGTGGCGTGCTGTATCCGAAATTCAAGCGCTGGTGCGACGAGTACTTCTTTCTCCGGCATCGAAATGAGCCGCGCGGCATCGGCGGCATCTTCTTCGACGATTTGAACGAGCCCGATTTCGATACCTGTTTTTCCCTGGTGCGCGCAGTCGGCGACCGCTTCCTCACCGCCTATGTGCCGATCATCGAGCGCCGGCGCGACGCGCCGTACGGCGAGCGCGAGCGCGAGTTCCAGACCTACCGCCGCGGACGCTACGTGGAATTCAACCTGGTGTACGACCGCGGCACGCTGTTCGGCTTGCAGTCAGGCGGGCGCACCGAGGCGATCCTGATGTCGCTGCCGCCGCGCGTGGCCTGGCGCTACAACTGGAAGCCGGAGGTCGGTTCGGCGGAGGAAATTCTTCATACGGACTTCCTCAAGCCGAGGGACTGGGCATAGAATCGCCCACTGCCCATTTGCGCGCAACGATGAACACCCGAGACCCTCAATCGCTCATCGAGAAATTGAAGTCTTTGTCTCCTGATCGCGTCGCCGAGGTCGAAGATTTCGTCGACTTTTTGCGCTCGCGCGAGCGGGAACGCGCGCTAATGCGTGCGGCGACGCGCGTTGCCGAACCGGCATTTTCTACAGTTTGGGACAACGACGAGGATGCCGCCTACGACCGGCTATAGCTTCGGCGACATCGTCCTTGTTCCGTTTCCGTTTACTGACCAAAGCGCTGTCAAGCGTAGACCGGCTGTTGTCATAAGCGCGCAGCAGTACAACACTGAACGCCACGATCTCATCATTATGGCCGTGACCAGCCACACCCGGTCTACGGGATCCTTCGGTGATGTGCAGATCACAGAATGGAACGAGGCGGGCCTGCTAAAGTCTTCCGCGATCAAGCCTGTCGTGACGACGATCGAGAGTCGCCTGGTCCTGAGACGACTTGGACGCCTGAAGAGCCCCGATCAGGTGTCGCTTAGAAAGTTGCTCACCACCATTCTCGGCTAGGGCAGCTCGGCGGCGCGCCGGTAGTGCTGCTGCGCCTCGGTGCCGCGTTCCAGCCGGTCGAGCAGCCGCGCGAGCTCGAGGTGCGTGGCGCGCGACTCCTCGAACGACAGGCTGGTCTCCAGGTAAGTCTGCGCCTTGCCCCAGAGCTCGGCGTGCGCGCACAGCCGTCCCAGCGCCGCCAGCAGCTGCGGCTCGGTCTCGTGCTCGAGCAGCCACTTTTCCGCGCGCTCGATGCGCCGCCGCGCCTCGTCGCCGCGCGCGCCCGGCTCCATCTGCGGCAGCTCGCCGTACTGCGCGGCGAGCGCCGGCGACCATTCGACGGCGAGCGACTTTTCGATCGCCTCGCGCGCGAGCGCCGTCAGCCCGAGCGCCAGCGCATGGCGCGCCGCCGCGCCGGCGACGCGCGACACCGCCTGCTCGCGCGAGGCCATGCGCCGCCAGCGTTCCTCGAACGCCGGGCGCTGCACGGCCGATTGCGCGAGCAGCTCGACGTGCGCCTGCACGCGGTACTCTTCGGCGATTCCGGGCGCGATGGCGTCGCGCTTGGCGAGCAGCGCCGTGAGCCGCAGCACCTCCTCCCAGTTGCGCAGCCCGCGCTCGGCGCGCAGCAAGAGGCGCAGGGTCGCGATATGCCGCGCCCCGGAGCCCTGCAGGCTGGTCAGCGCGTCGCGCGCGCCGCCGTAATCGCGCTCGCCGAGGCACATCACGGCGCGCGACAGCATGCCGGCGGTGCGCTGGCCGGCGTCCAGTGCGCGCTGCATCCATTTCTCGCGCTTCTCCGGCACGCCCAGCTCGTGCGAAGCGCGCGCGGCGATGATCGCCGCCAGCCCGGGTGCCGCCTCGCCCTCGAAGGCACGGGTCGCCTCCTTCTCGGCGCGCGCGTAGCGTCCTTCGAGCCAGGCCTCGAGCGCCGCGGCGAGCGCCGCCTGCGCGCGCTCGCGGCGCCGCCGCGCCCGGAGAGCGCGCACGTACGCCGGCACCGCGAGCGTATGCTGCAGCATGCGCAGCGCGAAAAACGCCGCGATGAACGCGAGCAGCGCCAGCACCCCGAACATCAGGAGCGACATCTCCACGCGCCAATCGGAGTAGGCGAACTGGACGTAGCCACGCTCGAGGTGGCCGAAGACGGCGAGCGCCGCCGCCGCGGTGAATACCGCCAGCAGCCAGAGCAGGCCTTTCATTTCGGCGCGCGGTCGCGGCGCGCCTTGAAGTCGCGCACCGCGTCGAGACTGTCGTTGATCGAGGGCGGATCGAAACTGATCGGCGACT
>JBDTMD010000339.1:0-3365 GCA_039934435.1 Burkholderiales bacterium | reverse complement strand
GCCGAAAGCGAAGACCGCGCCCGCGTCCGCGGCGGGACCGAAAGCCTCGGCCGACGTGCCGGTGGACCTTTCGCCCCTGGAAGGGCTGCGTGCCGACGGCAAGCTCGCCGTGGGCTCGCTGCAGCTGATGGGCCTGAAGCTTCAGGAACTGAAGGCGCAGCTGCGCGTTGCGAACGGCCGCGCGGAGCTCGCGCCGCATTCAGCGAAGCTCTACGAAGGCACGCTGCAGGGCGCCCTGACGCTCGTCGCCAAAGGCAATCGCGTCGCAATCAAGGAAGCCCTGAGCGAGGTCGCCATTGGCCCGCTGGTGAAAGACCTGATGGGGCGCGATGCGCTCGAGGGCCGCGGCAACGTGGCGCTCGACGTCACGGCCGCGGGATCGACCTTGAGCGCCATGAAGAAAGCGCTCGACGGCACTGCGCGCATCGAGCTGAAGGACGGCGCGGTCAAGGGCGTGAATCTGACCGAAGCGCTGCGCAAGACGCGGGCGGCCTTCGGCTCCAAGTCGGCGCAACAACAGCCGGCCGATCAGAGCCAGCGCACCGACTTTTCGGCGCTGAGCGCGAGCTTCGTCATCAAGAACGGCGTGGCGCGCAACGACGACCTGGACGTGCGCGCGCCGCTGGTGCGCGTCGGCGGCGCCGGCGACATCGATGTCGGCAATTCGCAGCTGAACTATCTTGCGAAAGCCACGGTGGTGGCGACTGCCAAAGGTCAGGGCGGCGCGGACCTGGAGCACCTCAAGGGCCTTACGATCCCGGTAAAGCTGACAGGGACGTTCGACGCTCCGAAGTACGAGATCGACTACCGGTCGATCGCCGGCGACGCCGCCTCGGCGAAGGTCAAGGAAAAGGCGAAGGAGAAAATCGGCGAGAAGCTGCGCGACCTGCTGCGGCGCTGACGCGCACCCTACTTGAGTGGCAGCGATTCCTCGACCAGCGCCGCCAGGTAGCCGGCGCCGAGCGGAATCACGTCGTCGTTGAAATCGTAGGCCGGGTTGTGCAGATAGCAGCCGCCCTGGGCGCCGCCCTGGCCGAGGAACACGTAGGCGCCGGGCTTGGCCTGCAGCATGTAGGAGAAATCTTCCCCGCCCATGGTGGGCTCGCCGTCGGTGACCACGTTGTCCTTGCCGAACACCTTCTCGCCGACGCGCGCGGCGAACAGGGCTTCTTTCTCCGTGTTGACGGTGGCCGGATAGCCGCGCCGGTATTCGATTTCGGCGCTCGCACCCAGAGCCTGCGCGACCGAGGTGGCGATCTCCTTGATGCGTTTTTCGGCCAGCTCGCGCATCTCCGGGCTGAAGGTGCGCACGGTGCCGATCAGCTCGACATGCCCCGGGATGACGTTGAACGCACCCACCTGGCTGGTCTGCATCGAGCACAGCGAAATCACGAGTGCGTCCACCGGGTTGGCGTTGCGGCTGGCGATGGTCTGCAACGCGGTGATGATGTGCGCCGTCGCCACCACCGGGTCCATGGCAAGGTGCGGCAGCGCAGCATGGCCGCCGCGCCCGCGCACCTTGAGCTTGATCTCGTCGGTCGCCGCCATCATCGGGCCGGGACGCACCGCCATCTTGCCCACCGGCAGCCCCGGCCAGTTGTGCAGGGCGTACACCGCTTGCATCGGAAAGCGCTTGAACAGGCCCTCTTCCACCATCACGCGGCCGCCGCCGCCGCCTTCCTCGGCCGGCTGGAAGATCAGGTTGACGGTGCCGTCGAAATTGCGCGACTGCGCGAGGTAGCGCGCGGCGCCGAGCAGCATGGTGGTATGGCCGTCGTGGCCGCAGGCGTGCATGCGGCCGGCGACCTTCGAGCGGTGCGGCGCGTCGCCCGTTTCGTTCATCGGCAGGCAATCCATGTCGGCGCGCAGGCCGATGGCGCGGCCGCCGGAGTCCTTGCGCCCCTTGATGACGCCGACCACGCCGGTCTTGGCGAGGCCGCGGTGCACCTCGACGCCCCATTCGCCGAGCTTGTCGGCGACCAGCTGCGAGGTGCGCGTCTCCTCGAAGCCGAGCTCGGGATTGGCGTGGATGTCGCGGCGAATGTGTATCAGCTCGGCATGGAACAGCCGCAGCATTTCCAGGGCATCGTTTTTCATGGGCTCCTCGTCTTCACTGCGATCATACAATGGCCCATGCCCGGATTCGCTGCTTCCCTGGTTGCCTGGCAGCGCCGTCACGGCCGCCACGGCCTGCCTTGGCAGGGCACACGCGATCCCTACCGCATCTGGCTCGCCGAGGTCATGCTGCAGCAGACCCGGGTCGAGACCGTCATTCCGTACTACGAGCGCTTCCTGGCGCGCTTTGCGGACCTGCCGGCCCTGGCCGTCGCGACCGAGGACCAGGTGTTGCGGCTCTGGAGCGGCCTGGGGTACTACGCGCGCGGCCGAAATCTTCTCGCGGCAGCGCGTGCCGTGGTAGCGGAGGGCGGATTCCCGCGCTCGGCCGCGAGCCTCGAAGAACTGCCCGGGGTCGGCCGCTCGACGGCGGCAGCGATCGCCGTGTTCGCCTTCGGTCGGCGGGCGGCGATCCTCGACGGCAACGTGAAACGCGTCCTGGCGCGGCGCTTCGGCGTTCAAGGCGACAAGGCGCAGTGGGAGCTGGCCGAAAAGCTCGTGCCGCGGCGCGGCGTGCGCGCCTACACGCAGGCGTTGATGGATCTCGGGTCGATGGTATGTACGCGCTCGCGTCCGGCCTGCGAGCGCTGCCCGCTCGCGAGATCGTGCGTCGCGCTGCGCGAGGAGCGCATCGCGGAACTGCCTGCCCCGCGCGCGCGCAAGCCGCTGCCGCTGAGGCGCGCGACCTGGTTCGTCTACGTGCGCGGCGGCGAAGTGCTGCTCGAGCGCCGCCCGGGAGCGGGTCTGTGGGGCGGTTTGTGGACGTTTCCCGAGAAGCGCCTGCGCGCCGGAGCGAAGATGCGCCGGCTGCCTGCGCTCGAGCACGGCTTCACGCACTTTCGCCTGCGCGCGCAGCCGTGGCTGTGCACGGTGCGCGCGCCCTCGCCGCAGGATGAGGCGGCGGGACGCATGTGGGTGGGTCTCGCGGATGCAGCCGGTGCCGCGGTGCCGGCGCCCGTGCGCACGCTGCTGCTCGCGCTGGTTGGCGCCTATGAACGTCCTTGATGCCCACAAGTGTGCGTGCAACACCGGCGCACAGCGGGCGCACCATAGGCGCCTAGGCGCAGGGAGGATCGCCAGTCCGCTCACCCGAGCTTCCGTCTTCACCTCGACTTGTACTTGCTGGGAATGAACTCCCCGATGCATTCGGTCAGTGTGTTGGGGTCCAGATGGGTGCTTGTCCTCGCGGTATCGATAACCGTCATCTCAGCGGAGACGATTGGTCGGCCAAGAACGAACTTTGAGCGTCC
>JBDTMD010000338.1:0-3366 GCA_039934435.1 Burkholderiales bacterium | reverse complement strand
CGGCCTGGATGCGCCCGGCAAGCTTGATCGGCATGCCGACTTCTTGCGCGATGGTTTTCGCGATCTCGTCGGCGCGCGCCTTGAGGCCGTCCGAAATCTTCTGCAGGAACTCGGCGCGCTTGTCGGCGGGCGTCTGGCCCCAGCCTGGTTGCGCGCCATGCGCCGCCGCGACCGCGGCCTCGATGTCGCGTTCGCCCCCCGCCGGGACCTTGCCCATCACCTCGCCGGTGCCGGCGCTGTGCACGTCGATGGTTTCCTTGGTGGAGGCGGCGACCCACTGGCCGCCGATGAACAGCTTGTCGCGATTCAACATGGGATAATCCTTGCAGGAGAAGGGCGGTACTTTAACGCTCCAGCGCAGCCTGCTGCAACGAGGGAGAAACGTGCAGGGCTCAAGCCAGTTCCGCCTGCTTGCCGAGCGCCGCTTCGGCCCGTTCTTCGGCGTGCAATTCCTCGGCGCCTTCAACGACAACGTCTTCAAGCAGGCGCTCGTCATCCTGCTCGCCTACCAGACGGCGAGTTTCACGACGCTGTCCTCCGACACGCTGCAGAACCTGGCGCAGGCGCTGTTCATCCTGCCGTTCTTCCTGTTCTCCGCTACCGCCGGCCAGATCGCGGACAAGTACGAGAAATCCACGCTCATCACGATCACGGTCGCCATCGAGCTTGCGGTGATGGCGCTCGGCGCCGTGGGCCTTTTCACGTACAACCTGCCGTTGCTCCTCGGCGCGCTGTTTCTCGGCGGCGTGCAGTCCGCGCTGTTCGGCCCGGTCAAGTACGCCATCCTGCCGCAGCACCTGAACGAGACCGAGATCGTCGGCGGCAACGGCATGGTGGAGATGGGCACCTCGATCGCCATCCTGCTCGGCATGGTGTACGGCGGCTGGATGATCACCCAGCCCGGCTGGGGCGTCGCCGGCGTCGCCGTGTCGGCGATGGCCTTCTCGGCCGCGGGCATCGTCGTCTCGCGCTTCATCCCGCGCTCGCCCGCGCCCGCGCCCGAGCTGAAGATCAACTGGAACCCGGCCACCGAAACCTGGCGCAACCTGAAGTTCACGGCACAGAACCGGACCGTGTGGAACGCGATCCTCGGTATCTCCTGGTTCTGGTTCTACGGCGCGATGTTCATCACCCAGTTCCCGAACCTGTCGAAGAACGTCCTCGCCGCGAGCGAGCACGTCGTAACCCTGCTGCTGATCGTGTTCTCGGTGGGCATCGGCGTGGGGTCCCTGTTGTGCGAGCGGCTCTCGGGCCGCAAGGTCGAGATCGGCCTCGTGCCCTTCGGCTCCATCGGCCTGACGCTGTTCGTCGTCGACCTTTGGCTCGCCGCCGAGATGCACGCGCCGCACGGGCCGCAGGACCTCGCCGCGTTCGCCGCCGACCCATCGCACTGGCGCATGCTGGCCGATCTGTTCCTGATCGGGCTGTTCGGCGGCTTCTACATCGTGCCGCTGTACGCGCTGATCCAGACGCGCAGCGACCCGGCGCACCGCTCGCGCATCATCGCCGGCAACAATATCCTCAACGCCGTGTTCATGGTGGCCGCCGCGGCGCTCGCCATCGGCCTGTTCGCCGCCGGCCTGACGATCCCGCAGCTGATCCTGGTCACGGCGCTGCTCAACGCGGTGGTGGCGCTTTACATCTACCTGCTGGTGCCCGAATTCCTGATGCGCTTCCTGGTCTGGATGCTGGTGCACTCGGTGTACCGGCTGGAAAAGAGCGGCCTCGAGCACGTTCCGGACGAAGGCCCGGCGCTCATCGTCGCCAACCATGTCAGCTTCGTCGATGCGCTGGTGATCGCCGCCGCGGTGCGCCGGCCGGTGCGTTTCGTCATGGACCATCGCGTTTTCAGGCTGCCGGTCCTCAACTTCGTGTTCCGCACCGGCAAGGCGATCCCGATCGCCTCCGCGAAGGAGGATCCGGCGATGATGGAACGCGCCTTTGCCGAGGTGGCGCGCGCGCTGCGCGAGGGCGATGTCGTGTGCATCTTCCCGGAGGGCCGGATCACCGACAGCGGCGAGCTGCACCCGTTCCGGCCCGGGCTGTTGAGAATTCTCGCGCAGACCCCGGTGCCGGTGGTGCCGATTGCGCTGCGTGGGCTGTGGGGAAGTTTCTTCTCGCGCCAGGGCGGCGCGGCGATGGCGCGGCCGTGGCGCACGCGGCCGTTCAGGAAAATCGGACTGGCGATCGGAGCGCCGGTGACGGCGGCCGCGGCGACGCCCGAAGGTTTGCAGGCCAAGGTGCAGGAAATGCGCGGCGACTGGCGCTAGAAAGGGGGAGGCGGCCATGTGGATTGTCGGATTGCTGATCGGCGGGATGCTGGGAGCCTGGGCGGGAGATATCGGCGGCTTGATCGCTGGCGGATTCATCGGCGGGCTCATTGGCGCCGGTATCGGCATTGGTCGAGGCGATCGCCTCACCCGGCTCGAGGCGAGGGTAGACAAGCTCGAGCAGGAACTCCGTGCAGGTCGGCCACAGGCCGCCGCCCCCGCGGCGAAGCCATCGACCGAGGCGACGCCTGACGTGGCGGAGGAATTGGTTCCGACCGCCATGGAGATGCCGGCAACTCCGGCGGCGCTCGCATTGCCGCGTGCTCCGGCCATTGAGCCGCCGGCGCCAGCTTTCGCTACTGCGCCCGCTCGCGAGCCACTTGTCGCCGCCGGCGGCCCCAGCCTGTGGGAGCGTCTGGTCGGCGGGAACCTGGTCGCGAAGGTCGGCGTGATCATACTTTTCTTCGGCGTGGCGTTTCTGTTGCGCTATGCCTACGAACGCGTCCATGTGCCGATCGAGCTGCGGCTCATTGGCGCGTCCGCGATCGCCTTCGTGATGCTGGCGATCGGCTGGCGCCTGCGTGTGGCTCGACGCACCTACGCGCTGGTTTTGCAGGGCGGCGGCATTGGCGTCCTCTATCTGGTGATTTTCGGAGCGTTCCGCCTGTTCAACCTTCTGCCCGGGCCACTCGCGTTCGCGCTGTTAGTCGTGATCGCGGCGGCCTCAGCGGTGCTCGCCGTCGCGCAGAACTCTCTCGCGCTCGCATCGCTCGGTGTGGCCGGCGGCTTTCTCGCGCCGATACTGACGTCCACCGGTCGCGGCGACCACGTAATGCTGTTTTCGTACTATGCCGTTCTCAATGCAGGCATTTTCGGCATAGCGTGGCTGCGTGCCTGGCGCATTTTGAACTTGCTCGGGTTCGGATTCACGGTTGCCGTCGGCGGGCTATGGGGAATGCGGTTCTATCGTCCGGAACTCTTTGCTTCTACCGAACCGTTTCTTGTCCTCTTCTTTCTCATGTACGTGGTAATTCCGATTCTGTTCGCGCGGCTGCGCGCCGTCGAGCTGAAGGATTACGTGGACGCGACGCTGGTG
>JBDTMD010000337.1:0-3367 GCA_039934435.1 Burkholderiales bacterium | reverse complement strand
CCGGCGAGAAGGTATGGGACGGGCAGTGCCGGCACTGCCACGGCGCGGCGGCGTATCCCGGCAAGGCCCCCAAGCTCAATCCCGGCCAGTTGCAGCCCGACTTCATCTTCGATCGGGTGACCAACGGCTTCAAGGGGATGCCGTCGTGGAAGGCGGTATTCTCCCTGGCGGAGCGAAAGGCCGTGGTCGCCTACGTCAAGAGCGGCGATTTCTCGCCCTAGCGGGCGTTCAGCCGGGGCGCCTGCGCAGCAGGGTGGCGGCGAGGACCACAACCAGCACGGCGAAGCCGATCATCACGCCCATGCCTTCGCGCGCCGTTTCCTCCACCCGCCACACGTCCTGGTGCCAGAAGCCGGGCATCGCGGGCCAGTAATAGACCAGGGTGCCCGCGCCTACCGCGACCGTGGCCCAAAGCAGCCGTTCGCCGGTGGCCGAACGCACGAACGCCGGGCGAAACGCCGCCGCAAACGCCCATGCGGCGGGGATGAAATAGATGACGATCCAGAGCGGCGCGTCGGGGTCGTTGTACTGGACGGCGGCAAATGTGACCATCAGCAAACCGAGCAGGATGTGGACGTAGCGCATATGAACCATTCTAGGGCAGGATAGCGGTAATGACGACGGATGCCCGCCAGGCACAGGCGAAAGCGGCAACGCATTGGCAGCGCTTTTCGGTGCCGTACGAATTCCCCGTGGTGTTCACCGAGGGCGTGTTCGATCCGGGCAACCCCGCGCTGCGCGACGTCCTGTGCCGGCTCGAGCCGGCCAAGCGCCACCGCATCGTCGTGTTCGTCGACGACGGCCTGCTTGCGGGCAAGCCGCCGCTCGCCGAGGCGATCCAGGCCTACGCCGATCGCCATCGCGACGCCATCGACCTGGCGCGGCCGCCGATCGCGGTGCCTGGCGGCGAAAAGATCAAGACCGAGCTGCATTTCGTCGAGAGCATGCAGCAGACGCTGTTCGACCTGCACCTCGACCGCCACTCCTATGTCATCGCTGTCGGCGGCGGCGCGGTGCTCGACGCGGTCGGCCTGGTGGCCGCCACCACGCACCGCGGCGTGCGCCACATCCGCATCCCGACGACCGTGCTGGCGCAGAACGATTCCGGCGTCGGCGTCAAGAACGGCGTCAACCTGCAGGGCGTGAAGAATTTCGTCGGCACCTTCGCGCCGCCGTTCGCGGTGCTGAACGACCTGGCGTTCATCCTCTCGCTGCCCGAGCGCGACAAGATCGCCGGCATGGCCGAGGCGGTGAAAGTGTCGCTGATCAGGGATGCCGAATTCTTCGGCTGGATCGAGCGCCACATGGACGACCTCGCCACCTTCGAGCGCAAGGCGATGGCTTACATGATCCGGCGCTGCGCCGAGCTGCACATGCGCCAGATCGGGCACGGCGGCGATCCGTTCGAGATGGGCAGCGCGCGCCCGCTCGACTACGGCCACTGGTCGGCGCACAAGCTGGAGAGCCTCACGCGCCACCACGTGCGCCACGGCGAGGCGGTGGCGATCGGCATGGCGCTCGATGCGCGCTACTCGGTGCTCGCCGGACACTTGGCGGCGGGCGACGAGGAGCGCATCTGCGCGCTGCTCGAGTACCTGGGGTTCAACCTCTGGCACCCGGCGCTCGCCAAGATCGGCGCCAACGGCGAATGGACGATTCTCCAGGGTCTTAAGGATTTCCAGGAGCACCTTGGCGGCGAGCTCACGGTCACGCTGCTTGCCGGCCTTGGCACTGGCGTCGAGGTGCACGAGATCGATGTCGAGCGCATGCGCAAGGCGATGGCCTGGCTGCAGGCGCGCGCGGGCGGCTGATGCATCTATCGTCCGGACGCGATCTCGGACACCTGACCTACTGCACCAACATCCACGCCGGCGAGCCGCTGGCGGAGGTGATGGCGGGGCTGGCGAAACACCTGCCGGCGATCAAGGCGGCGGTGGCGAAGGATCGCCCGCTCGGCGTCGGGCTGCGCCTGGGCCACCAGGCGGCCGAGGGCCTGCGCGAGCGCGGCGCGCTGGCCGAGCTCGAGCGCTTCCTCGCCGACGGCAGCTACTACGTCTTCACCCTCAATGGCTTTCCGTACGGCGCGTTCCACGGTCGCGTGGTGAAGGAAGACGCCTACAAGCCCGACTGGAGCGATCCGGCGCGCCTCGCGTACACCGATCACCTCGCCGATGTCCTGAGCGAGCTGCTGCCCGCGGGTCAGGCCGGCAGCGTCAGCACCGTGCCGTGCACCTTCAAGCCCTGGGCCGAGGGGCGCCTGGACGCGATCACCGAGCAGCTGATCCGCCATGTCGCGCACCTGGTCGCGCTTGGAAAAAAGACCGGCCAGGACATCGCCCTCGCGCTCGAGCCCGAGCCCTTCTGCCTGCTCGAGACGATCGACGAGACGGTCGAATTCTTCAACGCGCGCCTGTTCGATCGCAAGGGCGTGGCGCGGCTTGCGCAGCTCGCCGGCCTGGGCGCCGCGGCAGCGGAGGCCGCCATGCGCCGTCATATCGGCGTGTGCTACGACGTCTGCCATGCAGCGGTGGAATTCGAGGATCCGAAAGCGAGCATCGGCAAGCTGCGCGCCGCCGGCATCCGCATCGCCAAGCTGCAGTTGAGCTCGGCGCTCAAGGTGGCGGCGCTCGACAAGCAAAGCGCGCAGCACCTGGCGGCCTTCGCCGAGCCGGTCTACCTGCACCAGGTGGTGCAGAAATCGAACGGGACGCTGCGCCGCTTCATCGATCTGCCGCAGGCGCTGGCCGAGGCGGGCGGCGCGGCTGGCGCCGAGTGGCGCGTGCATTTCCACGTGCCGGTGTTCCTGCCGCAGATGACGCACTTCGGCACCACGCAGTCGTTCCTTGCCGAGATCCTGGCGCTGCACCGCGCCGAGCCGATCAGCCCGCACCTCGAGGTCGAGACCTACACCTGGGACGTGCTGCCCGAGGCGTACCGCAACGTCGATCTGAGCTCGGCGATCGCGCGCGAGCTGAACTGGGTCAAGGCGCAGTTGCAGCAGTGAAGCCCGGCACGGCGCTCCGGCTGGGGCGGGTCTCCAACCTGCCGACGGTCTGGACCAACGCCCTGGCCGGCACGGTGCTCGCCGGCGCCGGCGGCTTCGGCGCCGAGTTCGTCCTCGTGCTGCTCGCGTTCTCGCTGTTCTATACCGGCGGCATGTTCCTGAACGATGCGTTCGACGCGCCGTTCGACGCCGTGCACCGCCCCGAGCGTCCGATTCCACGCGGCGAAGTCAGCCTGCGCGCGGTGTTCGGCTGGGGCTTCGGCCTGATGGCGCTCGGCATTACGGTCCTGGCCTGGTTTGGCGTTGCGCCGGCGCTCGCCGGCCTGACGCTGGCGGTCGCGATCACCTTTTACGACTGGCACC
>JBDTMD010000336.1:0-3368 GCA_039934435.1 Burkholderiales bacterium | reverse complement strand
TGTCGTCGATGTAGTACGAATTGCCGCCGTCGACCAGGATGTCGCCGGCCGCGAGATGCGGCAGCAGCTCGGCGATCGCCTTCTCGACCACCGCCGCGGGCACCATCAGCCAGACGGCGCGCGGTTTCGCGAGCTTGGCGGCGAATTCCTGCAACGACGCTGCGCCAACGGCTTTGTCCTTGGCGAGCGCCGCCACCGCCTTTGCCGATACGTCGAACACCACGCACTGGTGTCCGCCGCCCATCAGCCGCCGCACCATGTTGGCCCCCATGCGACCCAGTCCGATCATTCCTAGTTGCACGGCTGACTCCTCAGGTTGAAGTTTTCATGCCGCGGGCGCGGCGGATGAGCGCGTTGGTCGAGCTGTCGTGCGCGAGCCCCGGTTCGCTCGCGCTTCCCAGCTCCGGGATGATGCGCTGGGCGAGGACCTTGCCGAGCTCCACGCCCCACTGGTCGAAGGAATCGATGCGCCAGATCACCCCCTGCGTGAACACACTGTGCTCGTACAGCGCCACCAGCTTGCCGAGCGCCGCCGGCGTCAGGCGCTCGAGCAGCAGCGTGTTGCTGGGGCGGTTGCCCTCGAAGCTGCGATGCGCCCGCAGCCGCGGCGGCACGCCCTCGGCCTCGAGCTCGGCCGCGGTCCTGCCGAAGGCGAGCGCCTCGCCCTGCGCGAAGACGTTGGCGAGCAGCGTGTCGTGATGCCGGCCGAGCGGGTTGAGGCTCTGGCCGAAGGCGATGAAATCGCATGGCACCAGGCGCGTGCCCTGGTGCAGGAGCTGGTAGAAGGAATGCTGGCCGTTGGTGCCGGGCTCGCCCCAGACCACGGGGCTGGTGTCGTAGTCGAGCGCCTCGCCCTCGAGCGTCACGTGCTTGCCGTTGCTCTCCATCGTCAGCTGCTGCAGGTAGGCCGGGAAGCGCTTCAGGTACTGCTCGTAGGGCAGCACCGCCGCGGTCTGCGCGCCGAAGAAATCGTTGTACCAGACGCTGAGCAGCGCCATCAGCACCGGCAGGTTGCGCGCGAACGGCGCGCCGCGGAAGTGCTCGTCCATTTCATGGAAGCCGGCGAGCATGGCGCGAAAATGCTCGGCGCCGACGGCGATCATGGTCGACAGGCCGATCGCCGAATCCATCGAGTAGCGCCCGCCCACCCAGTCCCAGAAGCCGAACATGTTGGCGGTGTCGATGCCGAATTTCGCCACCTCGGCGCCGTTGGTCGACACGGCGACGAAGTGCCGCGCCACCGAGCGCTCGTCGCCGCCCAGGCCCTGCACCGACCAGGCGCGCGCGCTGCGCGCGTTGCTCATCGTCTCCAGCGTCGTGAAGGTCTTCGAGGCGACGATGAACAGCGTCTCGGCGGCATCGAGGTCGCGCGTCGCCTCGGCGAAATCGGTGCCGTCGACGTTGGAGACGAACCGAAACGTCAGGCCGCGCTCGCTGTAGTGGCGCAGCGCCTCGTAGGCCATCACCGGCCCGAGGTCCGAGCCGCCGATGCCGATGTTGACGACGCTGCGGATGCGCTTGCCGGTGTGACCCTGCCACGACCCGCCGCGCACCTGGCCGGAGAATGCGGCCATGCGATCGAGCACCGCGTGCACCTGCGGCACTACGTTCTCGCCATCGACGACGATCGAAGCGCCGCGCGGCGCGCGCAGCGCCACATGCAGCACCGCGCGCTGCTCCGAGACGTTGATCTTGTCGCCGCGGAACATGGCGTCGATGCGCGCGCGCAGCCCGGCGGCCTCGGCGAGCTGCACGAGCAGCGCCAGGGTCTGGTCGGTAACCCGGTTCTTCGAGTAGTCGAGGTAGATGCCCGCGGCCTGCGCCGTCAGACGCTCGCCGCGCACGGGGTCGGCGGCGAACAGCTCGCGCAGGTGCAGCCGCCGCAACCCGTCGTGGTGGGCGCGCAGCGCCCGCCATGCCGGCGAGTTCGTCAATCCTTCGTTCGCTGCCATGCGCGACCTCCCTTATTCTGCCCGCGGCGCCGGCGCGCAGGCGCCCACAGGCGAAAGCCGCCGCGAAAGGCATCGGCATTGTCGCCTGCCCGCCACCCCGGGCGCAGCGACTTCAGATTGCCGACGTTGCCGCCGCCGAGCAGGACGTACTCCGGCTCGAGCGCGGCGCTCAGGCGCTCGATCACGTCGAGCACGTTCTTGCGCCATTTCTTCTTGCCAAAGCGCTGCAGGGCGCGAACGCCCACGTAATCCTCGTAGGTGCCCTTCTTGTAGGGCAGGTGACCGAGCTCCATCGGCTCGACGATGCCGTCGACCACCAGTGTCGAGCCCAGGCCCGTGCCCAGCCCGAGGAACAGCATCTTGCCGCCGCGGTAGCCGCCCAGCGCCTGCATGGCGGCATCATTGATCAGCTTCACGGGGCGGCCGAAAGCGGCGGCGAAATCGAAGCCCACCCAGCCGCGGCCGAGATTATGCGGCTCGGCCACCGGCCGGTCGCGCAGCACCGGTCCCGGGTAGCCGATCGACACCGCGTCGTACTTCCACTTTCCGGCCAGCCGCTTGACCCTGGATACCATCGAGCGCGCCGTGAGCTTCGGCCCGGAATGGAATTCGCGGTGCGTCTTCTGGCCGGTGGCGAGGATCTTGACGTGGGTGCCGCCGACGTCGACTACAAGAATGTGCATGGCGCAAGAATACGCGGGGGCGGCCGCTTGCCGCACCCGGTCATTCCGCCGGACTGCTATTTCGCAGGCTTGCTTGCGGCCGCCGCGGCCGTGCGCGCCAGCATGAAGGCCGGTGCGCTGATCGCCGCCGCGAACAGCATCGCGGCGGCGGCGGGCTTGAGTTTGAACGCATTCATGTCGCATTCTCCTGTGTGGGGGGGACCAACGCCCCCACAGTACGTCCGGTTTCTTAATCGGCCCTTAATCCTCGGGCGGCGCTCGGATGGTGGATAATGCGCGCGCGTTCCGCCGGCCGGTTGCGGCGCAACGCCCCTTGGCGCCCGCCGGCTGCCATGCCCGATCGACAGCCATTCATGAACTCTACGCCTTGCAAGTCGCCCCTGTGCCCGCAGCGCATTGCGGCGGGCGTGCTGGCATTCACGCTCGCCGGCTGCGCCGTCGGCCCGGATTTCGAGCGCCCGGCGCCGCCCGCCGCCGCCGGCTACTCCGCGTCGCCGCTGCCGCAGCAGACCGCCGCCGCGCCGGTGGCGGGCGGCGCCGCACAGCGCTTTCTGCTCGGGCGCGACATTCCGGGCGATTGGTGGCAGCTGTATCGCTCGCCGGTGCTCGACGCGCTGATCCGCCGCGCGCTCGCCGACAGCCCGAGCCTCGAGGCGGCGCAGGCGGCGCTGCGCGTGTCGCAGGAGAACCTGCGGGCAGCGAGCGCCGTGCTCTACCCGCGCGTCGATGCGCA
>JBDTMD010000335.1:0-3388 GCA_039934435.1 Burkholderiales bacterium | reverse complement strand
GTTCAGCGCGCCGAACCAGGCAATCGGCTCGGCCTGCGCGCGCAGGTCTTCGAGGAAGGGATTGGGCTGCAACCGGCCGAGCAGGGCGCGCACGAATCCAAGCAGCGCGTTCTCGTATTCCTCGTTCGGGCTGATCCAGCTGGTGTTCGCCTTGGCTTCGCGCGACGCCTTGATTACGTACTGCTCGATGCGCTCGCGCCAGGCGGCGAGCGCCGCTTCGTCGAGCGTGTGTGGCGGCAGCGTGCCGAGCAGCGTCTGGTAGAGCAGGTACTCGTCGGCGCTCGAGGGCGCAGGCCCGGCCTCGAGCTTGGCGTGGTGCGGGCGGTTCAGCGCGCTCCAGCGGCGCAGCGCGAGGCGCCAGCCGCCCGGGATCTCCGACAGCACGTCGATACGGCAGCGCACGTCCTCGGCGCGCTTGTTGTCGTGCGTCGACGTGGCGAGCAGGGTGTGCGGCCAGCGCGCCGCGCGGTCGGCGCTCGCGCCGTGGAACGCGCGCACCGTCATGCCGAACTGCGAGGGCTCGCCGCCGACCTCGTTCAGCGCGGCGAGCCGGCTGTAGCGATAGAAGGCGGTGTCTTCGACGCCCTTGGCGGCCACCGGCGAGGTGAATTGCTGGAAACGGATGGCGAAGCGCCGCACCAGGGCGCGCAGCGCCTCGTCGGCGCCGTCGGCGCCTTCGGCGAGCAGCGCCTGGCGCACGAAATCGAAGATCGAGATGTCGGCGGCGCGGCTGCGGCGCCGGGCGTGCGCCACCGCCCAGTTGACGTAGCGCAGGTCCTGCTCCGAGGGCGTATCGATGATGTAGGTGCGGTACACCGGCATGCAGGCGGCGACTTCGGCGATCGCCTGGCGCAGGGTGTTGAAGGTGTAGTCGCGCGTTCTGCGATCAGCGCGCGCAATACGCAGCAGCTCGGTCGAGAGCACCGTCAGCTCGGAGGCGAGCGCGCTGCGCATGATGGCGCGCTTGCCGAGGTAGGCGAGCTCCTCGAAGCTCTCGTCCTCGCGCGTGAAGGCATGCCAGATGCGGTCGAACTTGGTCTGCGCGGTGCTGTCGACCAGCACGCCGTTCACCACCATGGCGAAGCGGTACCCCGTGGTGCCGTGAACGTGCCAGGTCTCCGGTACGTTCTCGTGCGGGGCGACGATCTTTTCCACCGCCACGTACAGCGGCCGCGGCGGGCGGCCCCTGGCGTCGCGCTCGGCGAGCGGGATGCCGGCGCGCCGCGCGTAGCCTTCCTGCAGGCGGCGGAAGTACTGCGCCGGGTCGTACAGGCCGTCAGGATGGTCGATGCGCAGCCCGTCGACCACGCCCTTGGCGGCGAGCTCGAGCACGAAGGCGTGCGTCGCCTCGAACACCTGCTCGCTTTCCATGCGCAGCGCCGCCAGGTCGTTGATGTCGAAGAAGCGCCGGTAGTTGATTTCGTCGGTGGCGACGCGCCAGTAGGCGAGGCGGTAGGCCTGCGCCTCGATCAGCGCGTGCATCGCATCGTGCGGCCCGGAAGCGTTGATCTCGGCGACCGCGGCGTCGATCGCGGCGGCCACCGCGGCATCGCGGCCAGCGAGGCGCGCCAGACGACCCTTGTGGATTTCCTTGTCGCGGGTGCGCTCGGCGAGCGCGGCGGCGTCGGTGGCGGCGCGCGCCGGCAGGTGGCCGAAGGCGGCGGCGAGGCTGGAGAGCGCGGCGCGCGACTCGCCCTCGGGCAGCAGCGCCTCGGCGCGCTTCAGGAGCACGGGGATGCTGCGCGGGTCGAGCGGAAAGCGATGCTCGTGGAAGCGCAGCGCGAAGCCGCCGGCTTCGCGCTCGAAGGCGAGCACCAGCTCGCCGCTCGCCAGCACGTTGCCGTAGTGATCGCCGAGCGCCGGCACCAGCACCTTGCCTTCGAGATCGGCATTGACCGGATGCCAGTCGATATCGAAGTACTGCGCGTAGGCCGAGGCCGGGCCGTTCTCGAGCACGTCCATCCACCACGCGTTGTCGGCGCCGAGCACGCCCATGTGGTTGGGCACCATGTCCAGCAGCTGCCCCATGCCGTGCTCGAGCAGCGCCGCGCTGAAGCGCTCGTAGCCTTCGGCGCCGCCGAGCTCGGGGTTGATCTGGTCGTGCGCGACGATGTCGTAGCCGTGCATGCTGCCCGGGCGCGCGCGCAGGATCGGCGAGCAGTAGACGTGGCTCACACCGAGACGCGCAAGGTACGGCAGGATCTTGACCGCGTCGTCGAAGGTGTATTCCTTGTTGAATTGCAGGCGGTAGGTGGCACGCGGCACCTTGGCCTCGGCGGCGGGCCCGGACGCCGCGCGCGGCGCCGGATGCGGCCGGATCCTGGCGAGCGTGGCGGCGAGCGCACGCAGGCGCTCGCCGGCGGCGAGCTGCTCGAGGGTCTCGGGGAGCTTTCTCTTCCAGTTCGGATGCTCTTCGGTGGTGCCCGGCATGTTCGCCTGCTCGGTGACGCCGATCACGTCCTCGAGCTGCACCATCATCACGCGCGAGGGCGCCGCGGCGACGAAGGCGTGCACGGCGTCGGCGAGCGCCGGCGTCAGCGCCTGCGAGCCGGTGGGCTCGACCACTACGCCCTCCGGCAGGAGGCCGGCGTGCTGCAGCGCGAGCATCACGCGCACGCGCTCCTGTGCACGGTCGATGAGCTGTTTCTCGTAGACGCCCTGGTTCGGGAACAGGCCGAGCTCGAGCCGCAATCGCAGGTCGCGCCCGATCCACCAGCCGGCGAGCGTCGCCAGGTCGTGCGTGCTGACCGCCACCAGAGCATCGCGCGGATATTCGGCGCTCGGCTTGAACACGCCGCCCGCGCCACGCTCGAAGTACAACAGCCGGTAGGACAGCACTTCGTAGCGCGCGAGCGCGGTGCGCATCTCCTCGGCCACGGTGCCGAGGTCTTCGCCGATCACCATGCAGCGCTGGCGCTCGCTCTCCAGCGCGACGATCGCCATCATCTCGTCGAGCGCAAAGTTGACGTAGGTGCCGTCGGCGGCGCTCTTTTCGGGCGGAATCCAGAACAGGCGCATCAGGCCCATGACGTGGTCGATGCGCAGCGCGCCCGCGTCGCGCATGTTCTCGCGCAGCGTCTCGATCAACAGCTGGTAGCCGCTGGCGCGCAAGCGGTCGGACCGCAGCGGCGGCAGGCCCCAGTTCTGGCCGTTCGGGTTGAACTCGTCCGGCGGCGCGCCGACGCTCGCGCCGAGCGCGTAGTAATCCTGCTGGGTCCAGGTGTCGGAGCCGGCGCGGTCGACCGACACCGCGAGGTCGAGATACAAGCCCACGGCCATGCCGCGCGCGCGGCAACGCTCGCTCACCTGCGCGAGTTGCATCTCGGCCTGCCATTGCAGGTACTCGTAATATTCGACGCGCTCGAGCCGCTCCTTGGCAAAGCGCGCC
>JBDTMD010000334.1:0-3398 GCA_039934435.1 Burkholderiales bacterium | reverse complement strand
TAAAGGTGGACGAGCTGCGCATCATCGAGGCGGTAGCGGCTGTGAGCAAGGCGGCACCGCGCAGCCTGCGCACGCAATCGGGCGATTCCAGCGCAGTCGTTTTCGGGGGCGAGCTGGCGGCGCAGGAGCTCGTGGCATGGATCATCGGACGCGCGCAGCGGGAAGCACGCCAGAAGGTGAAGGTGGCAGCGTGAGCAGCGTAATCAGCCTTCATGACCTCGTCCAGCAAGCGCGCGAGCCTGACCTCGACCTGATACTAGCGGGCGTAGTTGACGCGCCGCCACCTGTGCTGCCAGCACCCGGCGAGCGCCTGCCGAGCTTCCCGGCGATCTGGCTCGGTGACGCGCAGATGCCGGAGCACTCGCAGGCCATCATCAAGAACCTGATCGACCCCGGAAGTTTTGGCCTCATCGTCGGCCCTTCAGGGTCCGGCAAGACGTTCCTCGCGCAGGATATGATGCTTCACGTCGCTTGCGGCATGCCGTGGCGTGGTCGCAGCGTACTGCGCTCGCTCGTGGTGTACGTCGCAGCGGAAGCCGGGGTGGCGATTCTCAAGAGGTTCATTGCGTGGCGCGAGAAGAACCTCGGCGAGGCCGCCGATGCCGTCCCGCTGGCGATCCTGACGCGCGGCCCGGACATGCTGAACGGCGTGGACGTGGCCGTACTCATTCGCCAGCTTAAGGAACTGAGCGCCGAGGCCGGGATGCCGGTTGGCGTGGTGGTGTTCGACACGTTGAGCCGGAGCATCCCCGGCGGCGATGAAAACGCCAGTGCGGACATGACGTGCGTCATCTCGGTCGCCGACCAGATACGCGATGAACTCGGCGCGGCTACTGGGTTCGTCCATCATGTCGGCAAAGACCCCACCCGTGGCGCTCGAGGCCATTCGTCGCTCTACGCGGCTGCCGATTGGGTGCTCGCCGTGGATCGTGGCGTCGCCACCGTGGAGAAGCAGCGCGACGGCATCGCGGGCGAGCAGTTTCCATTCCGGCTCGAAGTCGTGGAGATGGGCACCGACCCGGACGGCGATCCGATCACTACGTGCGTGGTGGTCCACCAGGACGCGGCGCACGCGCAGACCAGCGACAGGCCCACCGCCCTATCCGGCGCCGCCGTGACGGGCCTGAAGGCGCTCCACGAGGCCGTAGGCGAGTACGGCCAGATCATGGGCGGCTCGTCCACCATCCCGGCCGGCGTGCGCGCCGTGAAGCTCGACGAATGGCGGACCCGCTTCCGGCTGCGCTACGGTACTGACGGCGAGGGCAAGCGCGCTCAGGACGCCATCCGGCAGGCGTTCGGGCGTGCCCGCGAGCAGCTTCTCAAGGCCGGAAAGGTCGGCATCAGCGACCCCTACTGCTGGAGCACTGGCCGATGACGACGACCCCGGACACGGACACGAACGTGGTCCGGAGCGTGACGGACACGGACACCCCTATAGGGTGGTGTCCTGTCCTGTCACGGCGTGACATGGGACTTGTCCGTGACATGTCGCGGATGTCACGCATGTCGCAGGTGTCACGGCACCATCAAGCCCTTCCATGTAAGCGCAGTAAACCACCGCTAGATGCAAGGTCCACCGAGTCCATCGGAACACCCGATAGCGCCGGGGGGGATGGGGGGCGCGCGCGCCACGAATCCGGCGCTGACGCGGGCATCCGTGGCCGTAGCGCGACGCAGGCCATCGAGCTGGTGCTGGTGGTCGAGGTCGCGCCTGGTCGCGTAGCAGGTCGCCAGGGCGCTGGTCATGGCGTTTCCCTTGTTTCGGATGTTTCCCTCGCGACAGGCCGGGCGGATTCCCTCTGCCCTGCCTTTGCTCGGCAGGGCGTTCCGCGTACTATCAGGTACTTAGGCTCATGTACGGAATGGAGTCTGAAACGACGCCCTGTTCCGCGCCCTGTTCAGCGCCCTGCGCAGGCCCTTCCCGGCCGGTCAGCGTCGGCCAGTCCCGGACCCCGAGCGCCAGCCAGGTGTACGAAAAGGCGAGAGCGTTCCGAATCCGAAACAGGTGGTGGCACCCCAAGAAAGCCCGCCCTCGCCCGGATCGTGTCATGGGACCCGTTCACGACTGGCGCAATTTTCTGCGGGTCCCTCGGTGGAGTGATCCGGGAAATTTTCTGACCGCATTTTCTGAAAGGAACCTGACATGAAAGCGATATCGATGTTCGAGAAGATCGCCGGCAGCAGTGTGGAGCGTGCTGCACAGCGGCTTGAGCGTGCGCAGGCCGAGCTACAGCGCCTTGAGATCGAGCTTGAGGAATTGCGCCAGAAACGCGACCGGCTGCTGGTCGAGGATTCACCGCAGAACGTGATCGCGGCGGTGCGCGCGCAGGTGCGATCGCTGGAAGCTGCTAGGTCGGATGCGCTAGAGGATCTGAGCGCGGCCCAGAAAGCGGCGGTGAAGGCGCGAGCCGATGCCGAGGCGCGCGAGCGTGAGAAACGGCGTAAGCGCAGGGACGAACTCATGGTGCAAAGGCTCGCGGCGGCGCGGGAAGTACAGGCGGGCGCGATGCAAGTCTGCGCGGGGTGGAATCGCCTTGCCGAACTCACGCGGCAACTGGGCGGCGTGATCGACACCAAGCGCCCGACCCAGGACACGAACGCGATGCACGAAGGCGCGCAATCGGCGGTGCACTGCCAGTTGACGGCGCTGTCCGATGGTGCGCTTGGCGACGTGAACAAGTTTCCGTCGATGCGGTTTAACTCCTACTCGGAATTTTTGCGCAAAGCACCGGATGTTGTCGGCACGGTCGAGCTGCAACATTCGCGCGTAGTGAACGCCGAGCAGAAGGCCGCGTAGTTCCCACCGGACAGACCCCTGACCCTGTAGAGGAATAGATCATGAGCGAAATTCAATTCGACGTTGGTGGGATGCCTTTCCCGGATGCGCCTTTGGCTGGCACTACTGGCGCTCCAGGCGGAGCACCCGCGACAGGCGGCGAGGATGTACTCGGCGAGATCGTGCAGCGGCAAGGCGATTCCGCTTTCATGGAAAAATATCTGTCCGGCGATGCGGCAGCCGTCGCGCAGATGAAGGCGTTATACGAGCGCGCTTTTCCAGAGCCGCAGCAGGACACCGCGCCCGGCGATGGGCAAGCGGAAGCGCCTGCACTGGACCCGGCCGCAGATGCGAACAGCGAATTTCTGGCCGCGTCGATGGCGACGGCATATCAGCCGCCGCGTGGTGCGTGGGAGTACGAGGGCCTAATCAACGCGCAGATGTCGGCCGAGCAAGTCTCTGCGGGCATGATGCTAGGCGAGGTGCTCGCCGACATGGGCATGCCGGTCACGCTCTATAACCAGCTCGGCGACATGGGCCAGCGCCTGCAGCGCGAGGGCTTGAGCGAGGACGGCGAAGGCGAGAAGGCGCGCGGGCAGGCCGAACTAGAGCGCCGCCACGG
>JBDTMD010000333.1:0-3400 GCA_039934435.1 Burkholderiales bacterium | reverse complement strand
ATCGCCGCCTTTGCTCACGGCGACCAGCTTGGCGGCTTCATTCTCGAGGCGGGTGGCGGCCGTCTTGAACCCCGCGCTGTTGTCGAAGATCGCGGGCAACGCGCGGGTCTTGACGTCGACGCCGCGGGTACTGGCATCGAATCCATCCCAGGCCATGCGGCTCAGGTTATCGAGATAACCCGAATTGCGCTGGACGACAGCGGCGTTGTAAGGGGCTTTGCCCTGTGCCATGGCGGCCATCGGGCCGAAATACTTGCCCTGCAGCGTCATCACCGCCTGGCGCTGTTTTACGAGAACTTCGGGCTTCGTCTGCGCGAGGGCAATCTGCGCCGCCGCCAACCCCAGCACGACGCCCATTCCTGCAATCGAAAGCTTCTTCATCATCGGAAACTCCTCCAGTTGGACCTAACGGGGGGTTAACACCCCAAGCCGGGTTTTATTTCCTCGACGGGTTAGCGCAGGCCCGCGGCGTATTCGGCGACCGCCTTGATCTCGTCGTCGCTCATGCGCGCGGCGACGCCGCGCATCATGCCATTGGGGTCGTTGGCGCGGCCGCCGGCGCGAAAAAGCTTCAGTTGTGCATCGACGTACTCTGCGTACTGGCCAGCCAGGTGCGGATACTGGATCGGGATGCCGGCGCCGTCGGGCCCATGGCAGCCGGCGCACGCGGCAACGCCCTTCTCGGCAATGCCGCCCCGCCACAGCTTCTGGCCCTGGGCCGCCAGGTCCTTGTCGCTGGCCAACGCGGGACGCAGGCTTTGCGACGCGTAGTACGCCGCCAGCGCACGCATGTCCGACTCCGACAGGCTCGCTACCATGCCGCCCATGATGGCGTTCTCGCGTGCGGCCTTCTTGCCGTCCTGCGGCTTGAAATTCGAAAGCTGCTTGTACAAATAGCCCGCATGCTGGCCGGCGAGCTTGGGGTTGGCCGGCGCCACGCTATTGCCGTCCGCGCCGTGGCAGGCGGAGCAGACCTGCTTGGCCAGCTGCTCGCCTCTTGCGAGATCTGGCTTCGCGGACTCCTGTGCTGCCGTCTGCGCAGTCCACAGCAGCCCCGTGGCGGCGAGTGCCGCCAGCACGCGATTCATTCTGCAACTCCCTAGATTCGGTAGGAAACGCCTCATTTTATTAGAATTCCAGACATGCCGGAAACCCACGGGGCCTTTTCTCGCGTCGAGTTCCTGATTTCCGCGGGGATCACCGGCGGACTGCCGCCGCAGGATGCGCCGGAACTGGCGTTTGCCGGACGCTCCAACGTCGGCAAGTCGAGCGCCATCAATGCGCTGGCGAACCGCCGGCGCCTTGCGTTCGTCTCGAAGACGCCGGGACGCACGCAGACCATCAATTTCTTTGACCTTGCGGGCCACGGTCGGCTCGTGGATCTGCCGGGATACGGCTACGCGCGCGTGCCGCAGGCGGTACGTGCGGAATGGGACCAGCTGGTGGGCGGCTATCTCGGCACGCGCAGCGCGCTCGCCGGCATCGTGGTGCTGATGGATGCGCGGCGCCCGTTCACGCAGCATGACGAGCTGCTGCTCGAGTGGCTGCGGCCCGCCGGGCGCCGGCTGCTGGTGCTGCTTTCGAAATGCGACAAGCTGTCGAGGCGCGAGCGCGAAGCGGCCATGAGCGTCGCGGGCGCCCGGCTGGCGTCCAGAGACCCGGGTGCGCAGGCCATGCTCTTTTCCAGCCACAGCGGCGAAGGCGTGGAGGCCGCGCGCACGCTGCTCGAGGAGTGGCTGCGGGCAGCGCGCGACGAATAAAAAACCCCCGGTAAAGGGGAATTAAACCGGGGGCAAAACGCCTTAATTGGAATTAAGGCAACCCGCTCAGGGAGGAGAAGCGGGAGACGACTAAATCGTCTACGAGTAAGATTAACGGCCGCGCAGAAAGTTCCGGCAACCAAAACTTCCAAAAGAATCAGCATCATGAAGATTTACGGGCAGTTCCCGGCGGTGCGCATGCGCCGCATGCGGCGCGATGATTTCTCGCGCCGCCTGATGCGCGAGACGGTGCTCACGGCGAATGACCTCATCTATCCGGTGTTTGTTCTCGACGGCAAAAACCGTACGGAAAGCGTGGCTTCGATGCCCGGGGTCGAACGCATGACCGTGGATCGACTCCTGCCCGTGGCCGGGGAATGCGTGAAGCTGCGCATCCCGGTGCTGGCGCTTTTCCCGGTGATCGAGCAGAAACTGAAAACCACCGACGGCCGCGAGGCCTACAACGCCAAAGGATTGGTGCCGCGCGCAGTTGCGGCGATCAAGAAACGCTTTCCCGAGCTCGGCATCATGACCGACGTCGCGCTCGATCCCTACACTTCGCATGGCCAGGACGGCGTCATCGACAAGACCGGCTACATCGTCAACGACGCGACGCTGGCGGTTCTCGAGAAGCAGGCCCTGTGTCAGGCGCGCGCCGGCGTCGACATCGTCGCGCCTTCGGACATGATGGATGGGCGCATCGGCCGAATTCGTGCGGCGCTCGAAAAGGCCGGCCACATCCACACGAAGATTCTCGCCTACGCCGCGAAATACGCGTCGGGCTTCTATGGCCCGTTCCGCGACGCCGTCGGCTCGGCGAAGAATCTCGGCAAAGGCGACAAGAAAACCTACCAGATGGACCCGGCGAACGCCGACGAGGCGCTGTGGGAAGTCGGCCTCGACCTCGCCGAAGGCGCCGACATGGTGATGGTGAAGCCGGGGCTGCCGTACCTCGACATCGTGCGGCGCGTAAAGGACGAATTCCGGGCGCCGACCTACGTCTACCAGGTCTCGGGCGAATACGCGATGTTGCGGGGCGCGATCGACCGCGGATGGCTGCCGCGGAGCTGCGTTCTCGAGGCGTTGCTCGCCATGAAGCGCGCGGGCGCCGACGGCATCCTCACCTATTTCGCGCTCGAAGCGGCGCGCGAGCTGAAGAAAGCCGGCTAGCCGAAGACCACGGCGACGCCGTGCGCGTCCTCGGCATTGACGGCAAACGAACCGTCGGCCAGCGGCACGGGCTTAAGCCCGTTGCGCTGCAGGACCGTGGCGGCACGCGCGCGATCGGCGACGCGGATGAATAGCGCCGCCACCAACGGGCGCGGGCGCAGCGGCAGCCCCACGCCGTGCAGGCGATGCCCCAGCTGCCAGCGCGAAGCGAGCGCGATCGGCGCGCTGCCGCTCGGCACGAGCAGGCCTTCTTCGATCTTTTGCGGCTGGGCGGCCAGCAGCCGGCCGTAGCTAGCTGCCGCTGCCGGCGTGTCCTCCACCACCACGGCCACCGCGGCGATCTGCGTCGCGCCAATCGGGTGGCGAGCGTACTCCGGCCGCCACACCAGCTCGCGCGTGTAATGCTGGCACGCAAACATCAGGCAACCCGGCGCGGCGTCGCGCGGCAGCTGCACGATGCGAAAGCGCGC
>JBDTMD010000332.1:0-3412 GCA_039934435.1 Burkholderiales bacterium | reverse complement strand
CTCGCCGACGATCTGCAGCGTGGTGCCGATGACCGCGTAGTCGCCCGCGGACCAGGCCGCCTGCTGGCGGCCTTTGATGGCAATGAAATCAGGTTGGGAAGCAGCAGCGGTTTGCATGATGTTCTCCTTTTTTGATTGAGCGGATCGCCAGTCGGATCAGCCGTTGCCCGCAAGAACGATAAATCCGGAAAGCAGCAGTGCGACGCCGGAAAAGCGCGCGCTCAGCCGTCCGGCCGGCAGCAGCTTCTCGACGAAGACGAACGCCGCGATGAGCGCGACGACGGCGAGGTTCATGACGCCGGCGGCAAACAGGAGCAGCATCAACGCCCAGCAGCAGCCGACGCAATAGGCGCCGTGCAGCATGCCCATGCGCAACGTGCCCCCGGTTCCCGCGCGCCAATGAGTGAGGAAGAACCGCATCGGGTCCCGGCACTTGTCCAGGCAGATGTCCTTGAGCGGCGTCAGCTGGTAGATCCCGGTCACGACCAGCAGCAGCCCGCTCATGGGTTTGCTCGCCGAGGCCATCATTGGCGTCAACAGCGCCGCGTGCTCCAGTGACGCTTGCAACAGCGTGGCTGCGACACTGAAACCGACCCAGACCAGGAGATAGCCGCAGGCGAATACCCAGACTGCGGGCAGCACGGCGCGTTGCTCGCGGTTCTTGCGGACCAGGGTGCCGTAGAACAAGACCGCCGGCGCGGCGCTCGGCAGCATCATGCCTGCCATCATGACCACCCACATCACGAAGGTCAGGGTGATCGTGCGCGCGTCCATGGCGGGCATCGTCATGCTGCCGGCGTGATTCATGGACGCGGCCTCGCGCCACAGATAAAGCCAGGCGAGGCCCGCGACGGCGGCGAGACTGCCCGCGACGGCCCAGCGGTCGCGCCGCAGGGCGGTCTCGATGCCGACGTGATGCATGGCCCAGATTCCTAGCCCGCCCACGCGAACGGCGCAAAGTGGGCGTTGCGCGTGCCGCTGGAATCTTCCCAGTTGACGCCAAAGGCGTGGAACTTGCTGCGCGTGGCTTTCGCCAGCGCGAGCTTGCTGCTCGCCGGGTGGCAGGTATTGTCCAGGTAGATCGGCTCGCCCGGGCGCGCCGGCCCCGCGACCCCTTCGCAGGCCTGGTCGATGAGCTCGCCCGCCTTCACGGCGAACTTCATGCCGTCCGCTTCGAAGCGGATCGGCCGCTTCTCGATGCCCGCCACACGACCGACCAGCGGTGCCAGTGCGGCCATCGGCCCGCCTGCGGCGCCCGTGGCGATCGCGCCGATCGCCTCTACCTGCTTTTCCGATGCGCGCTCGTCGACGATGAGGCCTACGCTGATGTTGCCCTCCGCCATCGCCTTCGGCGAATGCAGGAGCACGATAAACGACAGGCCGTCGAGCTTCACGCCGTCCTTCTCGCCCTTGTCGATGCGCATCGCGATCGCCGCCTTGCAATCGCCGTCGCTGGGTTGCGCCGTGAGATTCGATGCGATGCACGGGCACAGGTAGCTGCAGTTGCAGGTCTCCATGTATTGTCCCTGAATGCGCCAAGCGGCCATGGCTGTTCTCCTTTTGGAAGTGGTGGGCTGCGCCTGCATTGAACGCTGCGCCGCGGTCGAAGCGGTGACCCCCGGCGGGACAGGGAGGGGGACAAAAAGGGGGACAAGGGGTGCGGGAGATCCTTAAAATGCAGCCCCGAATTCCAAGGAACGTCCAAGCGCGTGGACGAGCATAAACATTCGTTTGGCTACTGGCTGCGGCGGCGCCGCAAGGCGTTCGACCTCACGCAGGAGGCGCTCGCCCAGGGCGTCGCCTGTTCGCGTTTCGCCATCCGCAAGATCGAGGCCGACGAGCGCCGCCCGTCGCGGCGGCTGGCGGAGCGCCTTGCAGACAAGCTCGCCATCGCACCGCAGGAGCGCGCGGCGTTCCTGGATGCGGCGCGTGCCTTGCGCGCCGTGGATCGGCTGGAGCTCGATAGCCAGCCGCTCGCGTCCGAGCGTCCCGCCGCGGGCGCGCAAAGCGAGCTCGCGCCGTTCGTCGGACGGGGCAACGAGTACGGGCAGTTGCTCGGCCTGCTCGCGCATCTGACCACGGGCGCCGGCCACGTCGTGCTGATGCAAGGCGAGCCGGGCATCGGCAAGAGCCGCCTGATGCGCGAACTCGACCGCTACGCGCGCGGCCGGCGCCTCGCCACGCTCACCGCCAACTGCTACGAAATCGAGCGCGCCATGCCGTACCAGCCGGTGATCAGCCTCGTCACTCAGGCGCTGGAGCGGGCCGCACCATCGGTGCTGGAGAAGCTGCCGCCGGTGTCGCGCGCGGAGCTCGCCGCGCTGGTGCCCGCGGTGGCCGAGCATGTCGACGTGCCGGGCCTGTCCAGCGATTTTCCCGAGGCGCGCCGGGCGCGCCTGTACCGCGCCGTCGCGCAGTTTCTCGGGGCCTACGCCGGCGCCGGGCGCCAGCTCGTGGTCATGGTCGACGACCTGCAGTGGGCGGACGACGCAAGCGCGCAGTTCCTGCACTACTTCGCACGCCTGGCAGCGAGCGGGCCCTTGCTCGCCGTGTACGCCTACCGCGACGAGGCGCTCGAGGACGAGCGGCTCGCGGGCCTGGTCGACAGCCTGAACCGCGAGCCTCATGCGCGCCGCATGCCGCTCGCGCGGCTCGCGCTCGCCGACACGCAAGCGCTGCTCGACGGCACGGGCGACGCGACGCTCGCGGCGCGCCTGCAGCGCGAAACCGACGGCAACCCGTTCTTCCTCACTTCGATGCTGCACGCGCTGCGCGAGGGCGAGATTGCCGTCGACCAGGCCGGCGCGCTGCCGTTGCCGGAGGCGCTGCGCGACTCGGTGCGTGCGCGCCTCGCCCACGTGCCCGCCGCGGCACGCCCGACGCTCGATGTCGCCGCCGTGCTCGGGCGCAGGTTCGATTTCGACGCCCTGCTCGCGGTGACGAAAGAGTCGGAGGACAAGCTGCTGCGCGCGTTGGACACCCTGGTGCGGCGGCGCCTGTTGCGCGAGGAAGCGGAGGGCTATTTCGACTTCAGCCACGACAAGGTGCGCGAAGTGGCGTACCGGGAGATCGGCGGTGCGCGGCGCATGCTGCTGCATCGCTCGGTCGCCGAGACGCTGGAGCAGCGCGGCGAAGGCGAAGCGCACGAGCGCGATGCCCGGCTCGCCGAGCACTACGAGCGCGGTCACGCCTGGGGCAAGGCGGTGCACCACATGGCGCTCGCCGCGGAGCGCTCGCTGAAACTGTTCGCGATGCGCGACGCGCTGCATTGGTTCGACCGCGCGCTCGGGCTGGCCGAGGCGCATCGCGAGGCGCTGCCGGGGGGCGCGCTGGTCGAGTTGCACGAGGGGCGCGGCGCCGCGCGCGCGCAGGCAGGTCTGACGGAAGGCGCGGTTGCCGACATCCGCTTTGT
>JBDTMD010000331.1:0-3412 GCA_039934435.1 Burkholderiales bacterium | reverse complement strand
CTGATCGGCCCCAACGGCGCCGGCAAGACCACCTGCTTCAACATGATCGCCGGCGTCTTTGCCCCGGACCAGGGCGAGGTGCGCTTCGGCGGGCAACGCATCGAGGGTTGGCGCGCGGACCGGGTGTGCGCCGCGGGGATCGGCCGCACGTTCCAGAACGTGAAGCCGTTCGCGGGGTTGTCGGTGCTGGACAATGTGGTGGTCGGGGCGCTGATGCGGGAAAAGGCTGTCCCGGCGGCGAAAAGCTACGCCGCCGGGATCATGGAAAAGCTCGGACTCGGAGCGAAGGCGGATGCGCTCGCTTCATCGCTCACCCTGCCCGATCGCAAGCGGCTGGAGGTGGCGCGCGCGCTCGCCACGCGGCCGAAGCTCCTGCTGCTCGACGAGGTGATGGCCGGGCTGCGGCCGACCGAGTGCGACCAGATCATCGCCGTGTTTCGCGAGCTGAACCGCGCCGAAGGGCTCACCATCCTGCTCATCGAGCACGTGATGCGCGCGGTGATGGCGCTCGCCCAGCGCATCGTGGTGCTGCACCACGGCGAGGTGATCGCGCACGGCACGCCCGACGAAGTGGTGCGCGACCCGGCGGTGCTCGAGAGTTACCTGGGCGAGGACGTCGAGGTCTGATGCTCTCCGTCGAGAACCTCGATCTCTACTATGGCGACGCGCAGGCGCTCGCCGGGGTGTCGCTGGAAGTGCCCGCGGGCGAGATCGTCGCCATCGTCGGCGCCAATGGCGCCGGCAAGAGCTCGCTCATCCGCACCATCGCCGGCATCGAGCGCGCGCGCGCCGGGCGCATCGCCTTCAAGGGCGTCGACATTGCGCGCCTCGAATCGCATCGCATCTGCAATCTGGGCATCGGCCAGGTGGCCGAGGGGCGCCAGGTGTTCCCGAGCCTTTCGGTGGAGGAAAACTTGCAGATGGGCGCGCTGCTGCCGCGTGCCCGCGCGCGCGCGAAGGCGGCGCTGGACGAGGTCTACGCGATGTTTCCGCGGCTCGCCGAGCGCCGCGCGCAGCTTGCGGGCACGCTGTCCGGCGGCGAGCAGCAGATGGTCGCCATCGGCCGCTGCCTGATGGGCCAGCCCCGGCTGATCATGTTCGACGAGCCTTCGCTCGGGCTCGCGCCGCTCGTCGTGCAGGAGGTGCTGCGCACGATCCGCGCCCTCAACGCGCGCGGCACCACCGTGCTGCTGGTGGAGCAAAACGTCGCCGTGTCGCTGAAGATCTCGGGCCATGCCTACGTGCTCGAGAACGGCAGCATCACCATGCACGGCACGGGCGCGGCGTTGCTGCACGACGACCGCGTGCGCCAGGCCTATATGGGGCTCTGAACATGCCGGTAAACAAGCGCTATGGGATCGCTGACGCCGACGAGCTGAAGGCAATGACCGGGCTGCAGTTCGTTCAAGGCCTGGTCGACGGCTCGCTCCCTTTGAATACGATGGCGCGAGTAATCGGATACGATGTCGTCGAGGCCTCGCGAGGCCGGGTTGTGGTCACTGCCGATGCCTCTGAAGAGCATCTCAATCCGGAAGGCACGGTGCATGGCGGAGTCGCAGCGACCTTGCTCGACACCTGCATGGGACTTGCGGTCAAATCCATGCTCGAGCAGGGCCAGGCGTCGACGACGCTGGAGTTCAAAATTTCTTTCTTGCGACCGGTGACGAAGGAAACGGGTCTTCTCAGGGCCGAAGGGAGCGTGCTGTCGTGCGGACGCCGCATCGGCGCCGCCGAAGGCCGGTTGACCGACGGCAGCGGGCGGCTGCTCGCGCACGGCACGACGACCTGCATGATTTTTCCTCGCCAAGGCAACTCATAGGGGCCAGCGATCATCCGGTAACGCGCCGTTCCTGGCGCAGCGGTGGCGGCAACGTGTCGAAAATTCTCTATTTCAGCGACATTCACATCGAGATCCGGGAAAAGGAGAATCAGCCGGCATGGACCGGCGTCCGTCCGCTCGGCCTCGGTCCGGATCTCACCGTCCATGCCGGAACGGCGGACCTCGTCGTGCTCGCCGGCGATATCGGCAGGATGCGCTCGCGACGCGACGTCTCGACACTGCGCTACGCGGAGCAAACCGCGGCCTATTTGAAGTGCCCCGCGGTCGTGATCCCGGGCAATCATGAATACTATCGAGGATCGTTCGATGACGAGCGCGAAGCGCTGCTCGCGGCGCGGGTTGCGGGCGTAACGGTCCTCGACCGGGGCGAAGCGCACTACGCGTGCGGGCACCGTTCGCTGCGGATTCTCGGCGCAACACTGTGGACGGACTACGCGGTGCTCGGCGATCCCGAGCAAGGCATGCGGGAAGCCGGGCAGGCGCTCGAGGACCACCGGCTGATCACACGGCGCGGCGGCAGCCCGTTCCTGCCGCAGGACGCGCTCGCGGAGCACCGGCTGTCGCGCGCCTGGCTGGCGCAGAAGCTGGCGCAGCGCCACGACGGACCGACACTCGTGGTAACGCACCACGTCCCGCATTCGGCCGCGCGCAACCCGGTCCATGGCGCAACGCCGCTGTCGCCCGCGTTCGACAGCGACTGCGATGACCTGATCGCCGCTGCCGCCAGGGCGCAAGTCGCGGCCTGGATCTTCGGGCACCACCATTGGAGCCAGGAGGTCGAAGTGGGCGGCATGCGTCTGGTGTCCGCACAGCCGGGGTATCCCGGTGAACAGACAGGATGGAACGGTCCAGGCATCCTTTCGATCTGACGCCAAGTGCAAGGGCCCAAGTCTCGCGAGGAGATCTTCATGCCACACCCCCGTGCAAGCGCTGCTGACAAACGCAAGGCCTTCTTCGCCCTGCATGCGTCGGGCTGCTTCGTCATTCCGAACCCGTGGAACGTGGGCAGCGCGCGCACCCTGCAGGGCCTGGGCTTCAAGGCGCTCGCCACCACGAGCGCCGGCTACGCGCATTCCCGCGGCCTGCCGGATGGCGCGCCGCCCCTGGACGAAGTTCTGGCGCATTTCCGGGAACTCGCTGATGCGACGAAAGTCCCGCTCAACGCCGATTTCGAGAACGGTTTTACCGACGATCCCGACGGCGTGGCGGCGAACGTGAGGCGCTGCATCGAGACCGGCGTTGCCGGACTGTCGATCGAGGACTCGCCGCAGCGCTCCGAGATTCCCCTCTATGAGTTCGACCTCGCGCTCGCGCGCGTCAAGGCGGCGCGCGCGGCGATCGACGAGTCGCGCTCCGGGGTGGTGTTCACCGCGCGCACCGAAGGCTTCATCCGCGGCCGGCCCGACATCGACGAAACCATCCGCCGGCTCAAGGCGTTTGCCGACGCAGGCGCCGATTGCCTGTATGCGCCCGGCATCAGGACCCGCGAGCACATCGAGGCGACCGTCAAGGCGGTAAGCGGGAAGGCGGTCAATTTCCTCAACAGCGCGCCGCTGGGCCACAGCGTCGGCG
>JBDTMD010000330.1:0-3446 GCA_039934435.1 Burkholderiales bacterium | reverse complement strand
CAGGCACAGGCGAGTCGGTCGGCCCACAACGGTCGGCGCGTCGCCCATGTCCGGCGCTGCAGCAGCTCGTCGCCGCGCGCCGCGGCACCCGCCTGCGCCGGATAAAGCAGCCCGCGCACCTCGATTTCCGCCTCGGCCAAGGTCCGCTCGGTGCGCCCGCGCGCCTCGGTGGGAAAGAAATCGAGCGCGGCAATGGCCTCGTAGTCGCGGCGCTGCTTCTGCAGCACGCGCGCGATGGCGGAGGCGTCGGAAACCCCGAAGCCGATGCGCAAACTCAGGATGTTCTTGGTCAGCTCGTCGTAACGCGCCGAGCGGTCGAAATGGCGCTTGAGCTGCGCCTGCTGCGCCTCGCCCGCGGCATCGACGCGCAGCACGATGGCGATGCCCGCATTCTGCGTCACGTATCCTGCCAGGCGTTCCAGGGCGGACCGGTTGTCCTTGGTGTCGGGCAGCAGGTAGACGCCCTCGCGCATCACCGCGGCGCCCAGCGACTCCAGCGTGCGCAGCATGCGCATGCGCCCCGCGGGATCGTCAACAGGCAGCTGCGTAACAGTGACCAGCCAGTGGCTGCCCGCCGGCGGATTTTCGCTCGCCGTCGCGGTGCGTTCCGTCTCCATGGAGCGCGCGATTATTGCACGGTGCGCCGAGCGTGATATATAAGCAATCGTAATGGCACAGAGCGCGCAATGGATGCGCATGCGACTCGCCGCAAACGACGATACGCCGGCGTTGTGCGCGGCTGTCGCGAGCGCGCAGCCGGCCGGCGGCGAGCCGGTTCTGCTGTGGTTGCGCCTGCGCGAGGCGTGCGCGTTCGCGCTCATCGCGCCGCGCCGATTGGCGCCGGGCCGGGCGCGGCACTGGCTGGCTTGGGGCGCGATGCCCGCGGTCGCCACCTGCCGCCTGTTTGGCTTGCCTGCCTACCTGGAAGGCGAATCGATCTGGCTGCACGGCCGGCGCGAGGCCGATTTGCGTGCGGCGCACATGGGCGAGTGCGCGGTGATCGAAGGCGCGTTTCCCGCGCGCGTCGCGGCCGAGCCGGGCCTGGAAGACGCGTTTCGCGAGCGCATCGAGGCCCAGCACGGCTGGCGCTTCGATACTGCGTGGCCAAGCGGCGGCGAGGTGCGCCGTTGAGCGGCCGGCGGCGGTTTCTGCAGGGCGCAGCGGGGCTGCTGCTGGTGCGCGAAGCGCTCGCCGCCGGCACGCTCGAAAAAGGCGTCTACCGCGTCACGGGCGAGGCGCGCATCAACGACGCCGCGGCCAGGCGCGGCATGGAAGTGAGGGTCGGCGATTCCGTCGTTACCGCGGCGGGCGGCGAGATCATATTCGTGATCAATCGCGACGCGTTCCTGCTGCGCGAAGGCTCGCGTCTGGAAGTCGGTGGCACGGCGGCGAACGTGTTCCGCATCATTACCGGTGCGCTGCTTTCCGTTTATCAGCCGGGTGTGCGCAAAACGCTGCACGCGCGAACCGCCACCATCGGCATCCGGGGGACGGCGGTCTACGTCGAAAGCGGTGCCGACAGGACCTACGTCTGCACGTGCTACGGCGAAGCCGAGCTGGTGCCGCTCGCCGACCCGGGCGCCGCGGAAACGGTGCGCACCCGCCATCATGAACAGCCGCGCTACATCATGGGCAAGGGCGCGCGGCAGATGATGATGAAGGCGCCGGTGATCAACCACACCGACGCCGAGCTGAAGATGCTCGAGTCGCTGGTCGGGCGCGGCGTTCCGTTCGACCCGTCGGACTACAGCGGCACGTCCTACTGATCCGCCTGCGGCACGATGCCGAGGCGCTGGTACAGCGGCCGCAATTCGCGGCGCAGCGCGGGCAGGCGCGCCAGGTAGGCGAGGGAGGCGCACAGGGCGAGCGCGCCGCCCGCGGCGAGCGCCGCCGGCGGGCCGAGATGCTGCGCCGCCCATCCGGAGGCGAGCGCGCCGAGCGGGCTGACGCCGAGGAAGGACATGACGTAGATCGCCGCGACGCGTGCCCGCAGCCGGTCCTCGACGATTGTCTGCAGGACCGTATTGATCGATCCGGCGGTCAACATCATGCCGATGCCGGACACATACACGAGAAACAGCGCCAACCCGAATTGCGTGCACCAGGCGAAAGCGACCACCGCCGACCCGGCCGCGGCGCCCGCCCATCCGACCACCGTCATCAGCCCGCGCACCGTGGGCCGCAGCGCCAGGTACAGCATGGCGGTGACGGCACCGCAGCCGCCGGCGCCAATGAGCCAGCCGAGCGTCTGCGAGTCGCCGCCGAAGACGTCACGGGCGAAGAACGGCGCCAGCGCCTGTAGCGGCTGGACGCCGAAACTGACGGCGCCGAGCAGCAGCAGCGCGCTGCGCGACGGCAGGAAGCCGTAGGCCCAGCGAAAACCCGCAACGAGGCCCGCCAGCCAGCGTTCCTGACCGCCGTGCTGAACGCGCGGCGGCATGCGAATCGCGGCCAGCGCCGCCAGGATCGACAGGTACGACACGCTGTTCAGCGCAAATCCCCATACCTCGCCGAACAGCGCGATCACCGCGCCGCCGATCATCGGGCCGACGAAGCGCGCGCCGTTCATCAGCATCGACTGGAAGGCGATGGCATTCGGCAGATCGGCTCGGCCCTCCACCAGTTCGATGAGAAAGGCCTGGCGCGACGGACTGTCGAAGGAATTGACGATGCCGAGCACCAGGTTGCCCGCGATCAGATGCCAGGGAGCGATATGCCCCGAGGCAACCAGCGCCAGCATGGCGATGGATTGGACGAGGGCGATGGAGTTGGTCGTGCGCAGCACCGTGCGCTTGCTCAGGCGGTCGACCCAGACGCCGGCAAACGGCGCCAGCACCAGGAAGGGGATCTGCAGCGCGAAGCTGGCCAGGCCGAGATAGAGCGCCGAGCCCGTGAGGCGGTACATCAGCCAGCTGGTGGCGATCAGCTGCAGCCAGGTGCCGAACTGGGAAATTCCCTGGCCGAAAAAGAAAAGCCGGAAGCTGCGATGCCGGAAGGCGCGCAGCCCGTGCGGGAAATTCACGTCTTGCCGTTGAGCTTGTCCAGCGTGGCCTGGAAGGCGCTCAGGCGATCGCGCACCTGCTGCACCACGGGGGCGGGCGCGCGCTCGACGAACGAGGGCTTGGCAAGCTGCGTTCGGGCCTTCGCAATCTCGCCCTCGACGCGCTGGACCTCTTTCGCCACCCGGTCCCGCTCGGCTGCGGGATCGACCTCGATGTGCGGCATGATCTTGTGCGCTCCCACCACCGCAACCGGCGAGTCGGACGCAGGCAGCTCGGCAACGATGCGCAGGTCGGAGACTCTGAGCAACGCGGCTGTCGACGTGAGCATCGCCGCGCTTGGCTTGCCGACGATATAGAAGGGAATGCGGTCCTTCGGTGGCACTTTCGCTTCGCTGCGCAGGTTGCGACCGGCATTCACCAAGTCCTTCGCCGGCGCCACGGTGC